>NZ_CAUVXP010000016.1:0-57480 GCF_963555955.1 Protofrankia sp. Cas3 | reverse complement strand
GTCGACGTCGTTCTGCACTTCGAAGGTGAGCGGCATTCGTCGCTGCGCCTGGTCCGGGCGAGCAAGAACCGTTTCGGCCCCTCCGACGAGGTCGGCTGCTTCGAGATGGGCGACGGCGGCATCCGTGGGATCGCGGATCCCAGTGGGCTGTTCCTGTCCCGCTGGCACGACGGTGGGCCGACGGAGGGCGTCGCGGGCACCTGTGTGACGGTCACGGTCGAGGGCCGCCGACCGCTGGTCGCCGAGGTGCAGGCGCTGGTGGCAACGTCGACGGCGACCGTGCCGCGACGAGCCGTGTCCGGGCTCGACTCGGCCCGGGTCGCGATGATTCTTGCTGTGGTCGAGCGCCGCGGTCGACTTCAACTTGGCAGATCGGACGTATACGCGGCTACCGTCGGTGGGGTCCGGCTCGCCGAGCCGGCCGCCGATCTCGCCGTCGCGCTGGCCACGATCAGCAGCGTTGAGGACCGTCCCATTCCGGCGAACCTCGTCGCCGTCGGCGAGGTAGGTCTGGCCGGCGAGGTCCGGTCGGTGGGTGCGGTCCGCAGGCGTCTGACGGCCGCGTCCCGCCTGGGTTTCCGCTGGGCGCTCGTGCCTCCCGAGGCGGGTCCGGCGCCCGAGGGCATGACGACGATCGAAGTGTGCGACCTGAACAGTGCAATACGGCATATGTACGGCGGTAATGAGTGAAAATTACGGCAGGTAAAAGTATGGCTACAACATCACGGGGGCAGCATGGCAAAGCAGCCCACCCGATACCATCACGATGGCGGAACGCCGAGATACAGAGGGAGCCAGATGGCAGGACCACCCGGGGATGACATCTTCCGGGCGACACTGGCCGCTGTCGCCCCAGGGACCCCATTCCGGGATGGCCTCGAGCGCATCCTTCGCGGCCATACCGGCGGCCTGATCGTCCTCGGCCACGACAAGGCGGTCGAAGGCATCTGCACCGGCGGATTCGAACTGGACGTCGAGTTCTCCGCCACCCGACTGCGGGAGCTCGCGAAGATGGACGGCGCGATCGTCCTGTCGTCCGACCTACAGCGAATCGTCCGGGCCGCCGTCCACCTGGTGCCCGACCCGACCATCTTCACCGACGAGTCCGGTACCCGGCACCGCACGGCCGAACGAGTGGCCAAGCAGAGCGGATACCCGGTGATCTCGGTCAGCCAGTCGATGCGGATCATCGCGCTGTACGTGGCAGGTCTGCGCTACGTTCTTGATGACTCGGCCGCCATCCTGTCCCGGGCCAACCAGGCGCTGGCGACGCTGGAACGGTACAAGATGCGCCTGGACGAGGTCGCCGGCACACTGTCGGCACTCGAGATCGAAGACCTCGTCACCGTCCGTGACGCAATTTTGGTGAGCCAACGGCTGGAGATGGTTCGGCGGATCGCGGACGAGATCGAAGGCTACGTGGTCGAACTCGGTACCGACGGCCGGTTGTTGTCCCTCCAGCTCGAGGAACTGATGGCGGGAGTCGAGACCGAACGAGAACTCGCCGTCCGCGACTATCTGCCCTCAGGGGGTAAGACAGCCACCGCCGCCGAAATCCTCGCCCGGCTCTCCGGGATGTCATCGACCGATCTGCTGGATCTGACCGTGCTCGCCCGCGCACTCGGCTTCCCCGGGGGCGCGGATGTGCTCGACAGCCAGGTCAGCCCCCGTGGTTACCGGATGCTGGCCAAGGTGCCACGACTGCCCCGAATGGTCGTGGACCGACTCGTCGACCACTTCGGCACCTTGCAGAAACTGCTGGCAGCCGGCGTGGACGACCTGCAGACCGTCGAGGGTATCGGCGCCGCACGCGCCAGGGCCGTACGCGAGGGGCTGTCCCGGCTCGCCGAGTCCAGCATCCTCGAACGCTATGTGTGAACCGCATGGGTGAACCGCCCGCACTCGCCGACGCCGTCCTCGACTGGTACGAGGTCTGCGCCCGGGATCTCCCCTGGCGAGACCCGCGGGTGAGCCCGTGGGCGGTGCTCGTCAGCGAGATCATGCTGCAGCAGACGCCGGTCAACCGGGTTCTGCCCGTGTGGCACGAATGGACCGACCGCTGGCCCACCCCGGCCATGCTTGCCGCCGAGCCGGCCGGCGAGGCCGTACGGATGTGGGGGCGCCTTGGCTACCCAAGGCGGGCGCTGCGGCTGCACCAGACCGCAGTCGCCGTCACGCAACGCCACGGCGGAGCAATCCCCGGGGATGTGGACGAACTGCTGCGGCTACCGGGAGTCGGCACCTATACAGCCCGCGCCGTCGCAGCGTTCGCCTTTCGGCAGCGCCACGCGGTGATCGACGTCAATGTCCGGCGGTTTGTCAGCCGTGCGATCGATGGCCGCGACGACCAGCGGACGGCGACATCGCGTCGGGATCTGGAGCGGGTCGAGTCACTGCTGCCCATGGATCCGCAGACCGCGGCCCGGGTCAGCGCGGCATTCATGGAACTCGGGGCGCTGGTCTGTGTCGCGCGGAGTCCCCACTGCGATGCCTGCCCGGTGACGGAGGATTGTGCGTGGCAGCGGGCGGGCCGCCCGCCCGCTGACGGCCCGCCCCGGCGCCCGCAGGGCTATGCCGGGACCGACCGTCAGGTACGTGGACGCCTGCTCGCGGTCCTGCGCGAGGCACCCGGCCCGGTACGCCACGAGCTCCTCGACGCAACGTGGGACGAGCCGGTGCAGCGCGGCCGGGCGCTGGAAGGCCTGCTTGCCGACGGTCTCGCCATGCTGGTCGCGCCGGGTGTCTACGCGCTGCCCGGGCATCGCGCGATCTGAGGATCATCGCGCGCGATCATGGACCTGCCAGCCTGCTGACAAAAACCTGAAAGAGCACCTGACAGCCATATACCGCAGGGTGCCAAAAGTGACCCCACATACCCCTGGATCACGCCACCCTCCGAGTATTTGCTATAAAGCAATATCGATGGCGTCATGCATCCGACAACACGACTGTCCGACCGGTGAGAAAAGGAACCAAAGCGACAACGCGGAACACCTGTGCACGACTCGTGGAAGGACCACAAAGTCGGCTGCACGCGCATCGATCCGAGTTGCTACGTTCACACCGAGGAGGCCCGAAAATGGACACCGACGGCGACCTTGTACCCGAACCCCGAGGCGTACCCGGCGCGGCACCGACCCCACTCGCCGAGGTGGTGACCGTCCGACACGGCCTGCTGGTCGAGCACGAACTCGTCCTTGCAGCCGGCGCCACCGCGGCCGATCTGACCTCCGCCATGATCGTGGTGCCACCGCGAGCAGCGCTGGTCAACTTCCACGGCGACGTCGACCTGTCGCTGGTCTTTCGCGAAGTACCGGGTGACGATGACAACACGCCAGGCCAGGCCTGACGCCGACCCGAGCTGACCAGGGCGGTGCCCAGGTCGAGGCAGCGGCTGGCCTGGTGCGTCGACCCGGCACCGTCAGGCAATATCGTGGGTAGGTGGCCATACTTACTCCCCGCGGCGAGGACTTCCCCCGCTGGTACCAGGATGTGCTCGCCAAGGCGGAACTGGCCGACAACGGCCCGGTCCGCGGGACCATGGTCATCCGACCGTACGGCTACGCGATCTGGGAACGGATGCAGGCCGACGTGGACGCCCGGATCAAGGCGGCCGGAGCGGTCAACGCCTACTTTCCGTTGCTCATCCCCGAAAGCTACCTCCGCCGGGAGGCCCAGCACGTCGAGGGCTTCAGCCCCGAGCTCGCCGTCGTCACCCACGGCGGCGGCAAGGAGCTGGAAGAGCCCGTAGTGGTCCGGCCGACCAGCGAGACCGTCATCGGCGAGTACATGGCGAAGTGGACGCAGAGCTACCGGGACCTCCCACTGCTGCTCAACCAGTGGGCGAACGTCGTCCGGTGGGAGCTGCGCCCCCGGCTTTTCCTGCGCACGAGCGAGTTCCTCTGGCAGGAGGGGCACACCGCGCATGTCGACGAGGCGGACGCGGCCGCGTACGCCCGGCGCATCCACCTCGAGGTCTATCTGGACTTCATGACCTCGGTGCTCGCCATACCCGTGTTCATCGGCCGGAAGACCGCCAAGGAGCGGTTCGCCGGCGCCACCAACACCCTGACCCTCGAGGCGATGATGGGTGACGGCAAGGCGCTGCAGATGGCGACCAGCCACGAGCTCGGCCAGAACTTCGCCCGCGCGTTCGACATCGGCTTCCTGGGCGCCGACCGTGCGCAGCACCTGGCGTGGACGACGTCCTGGGGCTCCTCAACCCGCATGGTCGGTGGTCTGATCATGGCTCACGGGGACGACAACGGGCTGCGGATCCCCCCGCGGCTCGCGCCGACGCAGGTGCTCGTGCTGCCCGTCAAGGATGACCCTGCGCTCACCGAACGCGTTTCCCTGCTCGCCGACGGATTGCGGGCAGCCGGGCTGCGTTGTGGCGTGGACGCACGCCCTGGCCTGTCGTTCGGCCGGCGGGTCACCGACGCCGAGCTGAAGGGCATCCCGGTACGCGTGGAGCTCGGCCCGCGCGATCTCGCGGCCGGTGCTGTCACGCTCGCCCGCCGCGATACATCCGAGAAGATCGTCGTTCCACTCGACGATGTGATGACCAGGGTGCCGACGCTGTTGGACGAGATCCAGAACGCCATGTACGAAGCGGCGCTGGCGACCCGGGACGCTCGTACCCGCGACGTCACGACCGTCGACGAGGCGATCGAGGCGGCATCGGAAGGCTTCGCCCGCCTGCCGTGGGCGGCCGTCGGTCCCGGCGGTGAGACGCGACTCGCCCAGGAGTCACTGACCGTACGCTGCATCCAGCGGCCGGACGGCACCATTCCCGACCGCGACGACGAACCCGATCTCGTCTGCCTGGTCGCCCGCTCCTACTGATCCACCGACTGATCCACCGAATTGATCAGCCGCGCTGATCCTCCGTGAGCGAACTGCCGGTTAGCCACGCCGTTCCCGGGTAATTCGAAGATCAGGCTTATCACAGGCGAGGGCCGCTCCGATGGGCGTCGATGCGATCGAAGATCTGTCGGACAGGTCGCGACCAGCCTGTGCCCGAAGATGCGGGAGGACGCTCGTGGCCGAGAATCCGGATTCGATCAAGACTGAGATTGACACAACCAGAACACGGCTCGCCGACGAGCTCGCCGCCCTGTCGGAGAAGGTACGCCCCGCGAAGGTCGCGGGACGTACCGCCGAAGATGCCAGGATCGTCGCCGCCCACACGTGGGAGCGGGTGGCCACCGGCGCGGCAGGCGCTCGGGTGCGCCTGGCCGGGGCGACCGAGGACCTTGGCCCCAGGGCATCGGCAACCGCCCACAAGGCGTCGGCCACCGCTCACCGGGCGAAGGACACCGCGGGCCGGACCGTACACCGGGTCGGGCAGAATCCTCAGGTCGCTGGAACCGCCCAGCATGCCAGGGCCGCCGCCAGCCAGGCTGCGACAAAAGTCGGCCACAATCCGCACGTGACCGCGACCGCCGAGAAGATGCGGGAATCCACCGAGCACACGGCGCGGACCGTGGCGACCGTGCGCCAGCGGGCCGTCGACAACCCCCGCGCGACCCGTGCCGCCGTGGCAGCCGGCGTGGCGGGCATCGCGGTGACAGCCGCGCTGGTCGTCGTCGTCCGCAGAAGATGCCGCGCCCAGTGACCGCGCCCAGTGACACGGCGCTGCGACAGCAACATCACAGCTGACGACGGTAGCAGCTCGTGAGGTTACCAGCTCAGACCGGTAGCCTCACGGGCTCCGTCAGCAGCTGCCGTACCGGTAGGCGGGATCTCGGCGATCACCACTCGGTCCCGCCCACCTGCCTTCGCGGCGTACAGTGCGCGGTCCGCCATGGCTACCAGCTCGGCCTGATTCGAGACGTGGGTCGGGAAGGCACAGGCTCCCACCGACACGGTGGCGAAGATCATGGTGTCGACGTCCACGGCGATCGGGCTTTCCGCCACCCGGGCACGCAGCCGTTCGGCGAGCGCGCTCAGCTCGCTCAGGTCCACGTTGGACGCCAGAAGCGCGAACTCCTCGCCACCGTGGCGGGCAAGGACGTCGCCTGGTCGGGTCGCTGCGCGCAGCCGGGCGCCGATCTCGGCCAGGACCCGGTCACCCGTGGGATGACCATGCTCATCATTGATCGACTTGAAGTGGTCGACATCAATGATGACCAGGCCCAGCGAACCTCCGCCACGACGCACCCGGGCGACCTCCACGGGCATCGCCGCCTCCAGGAAACGACGGGTGTACAGACCGGTCAGCGGATCGATCATCGCCAGCCGGCGCTGGTCGGAGACGAGCACCGCCATTCGAGCGATCGTCAGCAGAAACATCAGTGCGCACGCCATGGCCATGACCGGAATGTCATGCGTGATCCCACGGGAATATTCGATCATCATCGTGACCGGTGCAGCCAGCGCGGCCCCCAGCAGCGCGGCCAACCGAACACCCCCGAGGTCCTGCTCCGCCGCGGGCGCGGGTACGGCCAACCGGACCATCGTCGGATGAAGTGCCGCCGCACCCAGGGTCACGTTGGCGGCAAGCCACATCCCATCCAGGAAGTTTCCCGCCCGGTAGGTACCAGCGAGCTGCTCCAGTCCGTAGACGGTGTCCGCAACGGTGATCAGGCCAAGATTGCCCATAAGCAGGAAGCATGCCGGCGGCCGGCGGCCGGGCCCGAGAAACAGCCTCAGTCCGACCGCGAGCAGGGCAATATCCATTATTGGATATCCGACCAGGGTCGTAGCCTCGAGCAGCCGGCCGGATCCACCGCGAACATAGGGCCCGATCAGGTACAGCCACGACAGCATGAGAGCGGCGACGGCCAGCGTACCGGCCTCCAGCAGGCCGGGCAGGTCACGCCCGGGAGTGCGATAGCGAATGAAAAGGACGAGACCGGCCAGTGCCAGCGGGTAGCGGGCCAGACCGAAAACGATGGAAAGGACGGGGACGTCCATGACACCAACGATGTCTCTCAGGTCGACTCCGACAACCTGGTGTGGCGAAAAAATGGCTGTTCCAGCGATCACGTACATAATCTGGCTGGCGGCCAGCAACAGCCAGGGCAGCCGCGGTGTGGGCCGGAACCAGCCGACGCCGACGAACACCGCCACCGCCGTACAGACGCTGACCAGAAAGTAGCTCACAACGCGCACCGCACGTCCGCCACCATGTGGCGGCACCAGATGGTAACCGACAATCAGACAGAACCCGAGTATCAGGTAAAGCAGCCATGACTGGCTTGCCACCAGCCGTCTACGTCCTTTTCCCGACCTCATCAGATCGTCCCGTTTTAGCCAGTCTCTCCATGCCGTGGAAGGCGCGGAAGGCGCGGAAAAAACCATTGGTGCGCCGTCTCCAGGAAGTCGGGTGGTACCCGGGACCAGTCGGTCCGCACGGTTCGGCTAGGTGTCGGAGTTCGTGTCATCTGGGCAGTGACCTTCGCGGCGATTCGGCCGTCTCGGGCCCGTCCCGGAGCGCGGAAGAATCATTCCGGGGACTCGACGCGCAGGCTCTGCCGCAATGGCGATAAAACGCGTTTATCACTGGACAACCGGTTCTCCCGAATATAGCCTGGTTTCCTGTGAACGTCCCGTGAGGGTCGACCC
This sequence comes from Protofrankia sp. Cas3, assembly GCF_963555955.1. Classification (NCBI taxonomy): domain Bacteria; kingdom Bacillati; phylum Actinomycetota; class Actinomycetes; order Frankiales; family Frankiaceae; genus Protofrankia; species Protofrankia sp. Cas3. Next base: position 49,911 of record NZ_CAUVXP010000016.1, on the reverse strand, counting down.
CACCATTTGATGATCTTCTGTGGCCGCCTCCGAACCGGGCCATCCCGTCCTCGCCACGATGCGTAACGGAAATCGGCTCTTCCTCATGTGTCCAGCACCCCCTTTGCCGACCGGCAGCCTGTCCCTGGTCGGCAGGCCCCCCGCCGACCAGGGACAACGGCCAGCACCGGCAAAGCGGTACGTGACCGACATCCCTTGTATCGAGTTGTACATCCATCTTCGGTCCCAGTGAAACAGTATGGGGGGGTGGTTTCCGCAATCGACATATGGGGCCGTATCCGCGCAACGGTCGCCGAGCGCGACCATGAGATCAGGGCGCTGCGCGCCGCTCTCGGCCCGCCATGGACGCGGCGGTGGCACCGGCGACCGCCCTGGCCGCACAACCGCCACGACTGGACGAACATCGCCTGGGAACTCGGCATCCGGCGCAAAAGGACGGTCGGCAACCTCGTCCTGGACACCGACGGCAGCTCGGATGCGACCTGCGCGACACACCGGAGCCACCGCCTCCGACAAAGTGATCAGAAACACCACCGGCAACTGACAAGCCGCGAAGCCGATCCACAGCGGGCTCGTGCGCGAACTATCTTCCAGGGTTCCGATCCCGAAAACGGCCTTTTTGATCTACAAAGTTCGAAAAATCCCATGCGGGGACTACCACGGCCCCGCCGCCGGTCCCCTGGTGCCATCTGACGATCAATTCGATCACGATCGACCGACGCCTGGACAACCTTTTACCTATACACCTCAACCATCCGGCGACATACGGGTGTGATCGATCATACGTTTGTGTTCTGTGATCGGGTTGTTACCTGCTCGAGAAAGTTGATGCGCCCACAGTCGCAAACCCCGCCGGGCTCGGTAGCGTGATCCCCGAGTGGGGTGCGGGTCGTAGGAGAGGAGCGGGCGTGCTGGCGCCGCTGACCGACGCTGATCCCCGAAAAGTCGGGAGGTACCGGCTCCAAGGACGACTGGGCGCCGGCGGGATGGGCACCGTCTATCTCGGCTTTGACGAGGATGGCCACCCAATGGCGGTGAAGGTCATCCGCCCGGAGCTGCTCGGTGACGCGGACTTCCGGAAACGGTTCCGCCGCGAGGTCGCGGCGGCGCGCCGGGTCCGCGGGAACTATGTGGCCGAGGTGCGTGACGCCGACGTCGACGCGGAACGCCCGTGGATGGCGACCGAGTACGTCGACGGTGTGAGCCTTGCCACGGCCGTGGCCGAACGCGGCCGGCTCGGCGGCTCCACACTGGTCAACCTCGCCACCGGCCTGGCAGACGCTCTCGTCGCCGTCCACGGGGCCGGGCTTGTGCATCGTGATCTGAAACCGTCGAACATCCTGCTGGCCTGGGATGGCCCGAAGGTCATCGACTTCGGAATCGCCCATGTCGTCGACACAACCGAGCACACCCAGACCGGTCACGTCATCGGGACCGTCGCCTGGATGGCACCGGAGCAGCTGCGCGGCGAACGGGCCGGGCCCGCCGCCGACATCTTTTCCTGGGGTATGTGCGTCGTGTTCGCCGCGACCGGGCGCCACCCCTTCGCGGCGGACACACCCACCGCCTCCGCGCTTCGCATGCTGCGGGAAGAACCCGACCTCAGCGGCATTCCCGATGGCCTGGCACCGTTGACACGACGTGCACTCAACAGAGATCCGGGCCGGCGACCCACCGCCGTCGAACTGGTCACCGGTGTGGTCCGCAATTATGTGGACAGCGTCGATCTCGCGGATCAGGTCACCCGGCATGTCCTGATCACACCGCCGCCGCCACCACCGTCGACGCCCACACCGCTACCGGTGGCGATTCCCGTACCGACGGTTCCGGCGGTAGCTGCCCTACCTGGGACACCGGCCGTGCCTGCGATGTCAGCCGTGCCTGCGACGTCAACCGTGCCACTGACACCGGAGGTGCCGTCGGCCGATCGCGCGGGGAACCCCGCCGCGGCCGACCGGGTAGCCCGCCGAGTGGGCCGCCGAGTGGGCCGAGGGACCGCCACGCACAGTCCACCTGGCGCCGGGACCGCCGCGGCCGGCCGCGTCACCACTCCCGCACGCCGTTGGCAGCTGGCGCTGGTCACCGTCGCCGCGGGGATCGCGCTGGGTATCAGCGCCGGACTGGTGGTCGCCGTGGCACTGCGAGTCGCTCCCGGTACCAGCACGGGCGCCAGTGGCGCCGTCCCGGCGCCCGCGGGCAGGCCCGTCCCGAGCGGCGGCATGATCCCTCCAACCGTTGCGGGGTTGTGGACGTCCAGCCGGCCGATGGACTCCGCCAGACCACCGGTGGACGCGCCGTCGGTAGCCGGCGAGGGCATGTCATCGATGCAACCGGCGGGCGTCCCGTCACCGCCGGCCGCCGAGCCGGTGGCACCTGCGCCCAACGCGGCGAACGTGCCCAACGCTGCGAACATCGACAGGACGTCGCCGCGGCAGCCGGCCACGTCGATCCAGCCGGAGCCCACGCAGGCGCCCGCACCGGCCCCGGCCACCACGAGCCCGGCGCAGTCACCGCCCAGGCCATCGCCGACCCCACCCGAGGCGACCCAGACGAGCGCACCGCCGCCGGTGGCCACCACCCCGGCACAGCCGCCACCCACCACCGCATCCAGCGCACCAACAACCTCAGCACCCAGATCTCCGTCCGCCACGACGTCAAAGCCTGCGGCGACAACGATGCAACCGGTATCCACGCAGTCGGTGCCACCGTCAGCGACTGGCTCGAACGTCACGCGATCCGCCGAGCCACGGCCACGGCGGATCGCGCCCTTAGCGCCGTCCCCACGGCGGACCGGAACCCACCACGGCGTCAAAATCGCAAAAGATACGATCGGGACCCAGGATGTCAGGAACGGCGTCACGCGCTGCCCACCTCGCGGTCAGCCGCCTTCCGGTCGTGACACCGAGTGGCTGCTGCGCATCCTGGAGATCGAAATGCCGCGCGGCGCCGGCTGGAGGAGCGACGTCCACAGGCCGGCCGTTCAGATGTCGACCGTTCAGATGTCGACCGTGAATATGCGGTCCGTTCTCATGTGCGCCGCAACCGCCCGATTCTCCGAATTTCTCCAAGCCACCGGGACCGCGGCGGGAGCGGGCACGACCGGTTGTTACTCGCAAATCGTAAGATATCGGAATGAACGAGTCATAACATCTGCAGGTAGCTGTACCGACTTCTCGATATGATCTTCTCTGCCGGGATCGACGCGGCCAGAATGAGCCGGCCTGTTGGGTGATGGGACGAGCCTGGACGGGCATACCGCTCCCAGGCCCGGCGGCTTGTCGTTGCCCAGAATCCAGCACCCAGGCTGCGGCTTGGGCGCCGCCGTGATCCCCGGACACGGAGGACCCTGTGACCGACTCCAGCACCGATCTCACCGGCAACGGCCACCGGCACGGCAGCTCCATCTCGTCGCCACCGCACCGGTTCGACGCGACGATCGCCACCGCCCGGACGATCGCCTACCTGCTCCTGGCACCGCTGCCAGCCCGCTGGGCACACTCTGCGACGGTGGCGGCCCAGGCAGACGAGATCGCGTCCACTGTCGCGTCGTCCGACCGGGGCCTGCTGGTCTCCGCGGCCTGGCTGCACGACATCGGCTACTCCCCACTGCTGATCGATTCTGGCTTTCATCCGCTTGACGGCGCGCTCCACCTCATCCGGGCCGGCGCACCGATGCGGCTTGCCGCGCTGGTCGCGCATCACTCCGAAGCACGGCTGCTCGCGCAACCACGCGGGCTGCTCGACGCTCTCGATGAGTTTCCACGGGAGGACGGATCTGTCACGGACGCGCTCGCCTACGCGGACATGACCGCGGGACCAACCGGTGAGATCATGTCCGTGGCACGACGCTTCGCCGACATCCGCGAACGGCACGCCGATGAACCTCCGGACCTGTTCGCCGCACGGCGCCGGCGAGAGCCACAGCTCCTCGCCGCGACGGCACGCGCCGCGCGGCGCCTGCGAGGCTGCGGACCGCAAACGTACGTCCCCGAGTCGGCGCGGGACCTGACGTACGCCGGTTCGGCTGCGATCCATGGCACCACGATCCGTGGCACCACCGGCGACAGCACCACCGGCGACAGCACCACCGGCCGTGCACACCCGTGATCTCACCGGAGCCACGGGGCACAGGCACGAACGCACGGCACGAGGCTCGGCGGCCGGCGCGACGCCGTCGGGCCATCCTGCACTCCATCCTGCGTGCGTTACTGACCACGACAGTGCTGGTCGTGCTCTACTACCTGCTGCCGCTGGACCGCCCGCCCGCAAGCAGCGCCGGCGCAGCCGTCCGGGTGGCCGTCGGTCTGGTCGTGTTCACCACTGTGATCAGCATTCAGGTCTGGCAGATCGCCCACGCCCCCTACCCAAGACTGCGTGCCGTGGAGTCCATCGCCGCGTCCCTGCCACTGTTTCTACTGCTCTTCGCAATCACGTACTTCCTGCTCGCCCAGGAACAGGCAGCCGCCTTCACGGAGCCGTTGACCCGTACGGACGCCCTGTATTTCACGATCACCGTGTTCAGCACGGTCGGATTCGGCGACATCGCGCCCCGGACCGAGGCGGCCCGGGTCATAGCAATGATTCAGATGCTGGGCGACCTCGTCGCCATCGGCGTGATCGCACGAATCTTCGTCAGTGCGATCACAGCCGGGCTCCAGCGCCGATCCACAACGACGACGGAACCCGACAGTGAATCGGTCGACACCGACCCATCCACGATTGACAGGTGACGACCACCACGAGGATGCGCTGACATCACGTCGGAGTCCTTCGCAGTCGTTCAACGGTGTTCGAAGGCGTCCGAAGGCGTCCGAAGGCGTCCGAAGGCGATTCGCCCGGACGGGTGGTTCGGGTCCCCCCGGATCCTCGGGGCACGCGACGCGAGCCATGATCGCATACCCTGCGGCCCTGCGGATGGGCACCACGGGTAGCCTGCACCGACCGTGAAGAGCATGGACAACGCCACGAACGCGGGCGGCAACCGGCGGAGCCGACTCACCGAGCCGGGCTGGCTGCTGCTGCCGTTGCGGGTGTTTCTCGGCGTCACGTTCACCTTCGCCGGACTGCAGAAACTCGCCGACCCCGCTTACCTCGACCCGGCATCGCCGACGTCGGTCCATCGACAGATCGGGTCCTTCGTCCATTCCAGCCCGATCGGAGCACTTCTCGGCCTGGCCCAGCCGTATCCGGACACCGTCGGAATCCTGATCGCAATAGGCGAGGTCGCCGTTGGCATCGGGACCCTCATCGGCCTGTGGGCCCGGCTCGCCGCCGTCGCGGGCACCGTCTTCTCCCTGATATTCCTGCTCACGGTCAGCTGGCATACGCGGCCGTACTACTACGGCTCGGACATCGTCTTCGTCGTCATGTGGTTGCCGTTCACCGCGGTGGGCAGCGCCGGGGTGCTGTCGGTGGACGCCTGGCTCATCCAGGTGCACGGTCACGACGCTCGGCGCCGCGCGCTGCTGCGTCAGGGTGCGGTGACCGGCCTCGCAGCGCTGGGCGCTCTGGGCACCGCTGGCCTGACCGCCTGGCTAGGCCGGGCGGTCGGTGGGCGTACGGTTTCCCATCCAACGGTAGCGGCGGCACCCGACGACAACGTCGGCGGCACAGTTGTCGCGCGGACGGACGAGATCGATCAGGGATCGGCGAAGAGCTTCACCAACCCCCGTTCCGGGGAGCCGGCCTGGCTCGTCCATCTACCGGCAGGTGGATTCGCCGCGTTTTCGGCCGTGTGCACCCATGCCGGATGTGCCGTGAGCTTCCAAACCTCTGACCAGCAGTTCGCCTGCCCCTGCCACGGCGCGTTCTACTCGGCCTCGAGCGGGGCGGTCCTCGGTGGCCCGGCGCCGTTCCCGCTGACCCGCCTGCCGCTGCGCCTCGACGGCGACAACGTCGTCGTCGACTGATCTCAAAAGTCATCCGCGTGGGATGTCAGCCCGGTCGGTTGGTCGAAGGATGTGAATCTCATGCTGCTGGAACAGCATCAGATTCACATCGTCAGGAGTGCCGCCACGAGGAGCGCTCGCCACGATGATCATCGATCAAGAAAGGGGGCTCAGGCCCTGCTGACTTTTCGCTGACCTCCGAGCCTGAGCCGGACCTCGAAAACGAGGAAGACCCTCCACCGGAGGGTCCATGGCCTGCGAGAACAGATGGTCGGGGTGGCGGGATTCGAACCCACGACCTCTTCGTCCCGAACGAAGCGCGCTACCAAGCTGCGCCACACCCCGCGACCATCACGAAGTCTACCTGATCCACCGACGGGCACGGGCACGGGTACGGGCGCGGGCACCGGCGCCGGGCAGCGGCGCCGGGCACCGGCCAGCGCTCAGGCCGCGGCGGTGAGGCTGATCAAAGTAGCCTCAGGTCGGCAGGCGAAACGAATCGGCGCGAACGGCGAGGTCCCCAGGCCAGCGGACACGTGCAGCCACGACGTCCGCCCGCCCGCCTCGTACCGGGAGAGTCCGCGCACACGGGCCCGGTCGATGCCGCAGTTGGTCACCAGCGCCCCGGCGAACGGCACCCGGATCTGGCCGCCGTGGGTGTGGCCCGAGAGGGTCAGCGCCACCCCGTCGGCGGTGTAGGCGTCCAGAACCCGCGGCTCCGGAGTGTGTGACAGCCCCAGCCGCAGATCGACATCGGCGTCGTCCCGGGCACCGAGCACTGAAGGCACATCGTCCCTGCACAACCTGGCGTCGTCGACGCCACGCACGTCGATCTGCCGTCCGGCGACGCGCATCACAGTCCGGTAGTTGGTGAGGTCGATCCATCCGCTGTCGGCCGCCAGGGTCTTGGCGAACGCCGCCCAGTTCAGCGGAGGCCCCTTCGGCATGGTGTCGTCCTTCGACGAAAAGTAGTGATGCGGGCTCTTCAGCGTCGGCACGAAATAATCGTTGTTCCCCGGTACGAACACACCGGGAAAGCCGAACATCGAGGACAGTGCCGCCAGGGTCGGCTCCGCTGAATCCGGATGCGACAGCACGTCACCGGTCAGGGCCACGAGATCGGGCATCAGCCGGGCCAGGTCCGAGATCCACGCAAGTTTTCCGCGCTGCTTGGGGGTGATATGCAGGTCGGAGATGTGCAAAATGCGCAACGGGCCGGCCCCGTCAGCAAGCGCCGGCACCACCAGACGGCGCAGCGTGTAGGCAGTCCGCTCATAGCCTGCGGCGTAGGCAAGGCTCACCGCACCTGCTACGCCAAGCCCGGTGGCCGCACGCCCGGCGGCCCTTCGCAGCGTCCCCGAGGAGAACCGTCGCACACTCGTCATTGGACCAGTGTGGCCCAGGTTCCGCCCATTGCAGGCGTTCTCCGCGCCGCGCCACGCGGGCAGACGGCCACGGGCAGCCTGACGATCGTGAACACCAGGGCGCCCGGGAGGCGTTAGGGTCAGGTCGCGTGAGCGAACTCAAGGATCGCCTGCGGGCGGATCTCACCACGTCGATGAAGGCCCGGGACGCGCTGCGTACCTCCACTCTACGGATGGCCATGGCCGCGGTGAAGGACGAGGAGGTAGCCGGTCGCAGCGCACGGGAGCTGTCCGACGCCGACGTTGCGAAGGTGCTCACCCGCGAGGTCCGCAAGCGGCGCGAAGCCGCGGACGCGTTCGCCGCAGCCGGGCGTGCGGCCCAGGCCGAACAGGAGCGGAACGAGGGCGAGATCCTCGCCGGCTACCTTCCCCAGCAGTTGAGCGACGACGAGCTCACTCTGATCATCGAGAGAGTGCTCGCCGCGCAGGACCTCTCCGGCCAGCAGGCGATGGGTGCCGCGATGAAGGCTGTGCAGTCCGAGGTGGCCGGGCGAGCGGACGGATCCCGGGTGTCCGCCCTGGTCCGTGCCCGGCTGACCTCCTGACACGATCGGGCCACACCTCAGTTCCCGCTGAACACCTCAGTTCCCGCTGAACACGTCGAAGATGCTCTTGCCTCGCCTGCGCGTCGGGCTCGGAGTCACCGTCGCGGGCTGTTGAGTGGGTACCGTCGCCGCGCCCGGCGACAGGGTTGAGGTTGCGCCGCCGTCCGATCGGGGCTGGGAGTCAGGACCCTGCGAGACCATCAGCACCACGTTCGAGCCAGCCTCGACATCCTGGCCGCCCGACGGATTCATCGCCAGCACCGTACCCGCCGCCGCCGGGTTGTCGACCTGCTGGACCGTCACCCGGAAACCCTGCGCGGTCAACAGCACCCGCGCCAGAAGAACGTTCTGACCGACGACATCGGGCAGCATCTCCTTGGGTGGATTGGGTTCGCTGTCGTCGGGAGCGGGCATGGCCGCGACCGGCAGGTTGAGCCCGTCGATCGTGCCGCGCATGGTTCTCGCCCACGCCGCGGCGGGCAGGTCACCGCCGTAGACCTGGTTGAGGCCCTGCACGTTGCGCAGCGGGTAGGTCGTGGGCGACCGGGGGTCCGCGAGGGTCACCGCGACGGAGAGCTGCGGGATGTAGCCGGCGAACGACGCGGTACTGAAGCCCTGCGCCGTCCCGGTCTTGCCGGCCGCAGGTCTGCCGATCTGCGCGTTTTTCGCTCCGGTCCCGTGCAGGATGACCCCCTCCAGTACCGAGGTGACCTTGTCCGCAACGTCTGGCGCGAGCACCTGGCGGCACGCCTGGGGCGTCGTGTAGGTGACCGGCCGGTCCGTACCGCCGACCCGCTGAGTAATCGATTCAAATGGTTGTGGATCGCAGCGGACGCCACGAGCTGCGAGCGTGGCGTAGGCGGTCGCCAGGTCCATCGTGGAGATCTCGTTGGAACCGAGGACGGCCGAACCGTCGCGCGATCCGATACCGCCGGACGGGCAGCGCTGGCTGAGAGTCGGCGTCTGATCCTGCACCCGGCACGACGTCACACCGAGTCTGCGCGCCATCTCGGCGGTGTTCTGGATGCCGACATTCTCCGCGAGCTGGATGTAGTAGGTGTTCACCGAATGCCAGGTTGCCGTCGTCATCGAGTACAGACCGGCCTCGGTGGGGTCGGCGTTGCCGAAGCAGTCCGCGGGGCTCGCCCGCGTGCTCCCCTCTGCCCGAGGATTGTTGAAGACATTCGAGTGATAGCACACCGGCGAGTAATACGTCGTGCCCAGCGGCATCCCCTTCTCAATGGCCGCCGCCAGGGTGAAGACCTTGAAGGTCGACCCCGGTGAGAACGAGGTCTCCTCGAGCGGAATGATCTGCTTTGTGTGGGTGAAGTCGGTGGTCCGATCCGGCGCCAGCCCGTCCGAGGACGGTCCGTAGACCCGGTTGACGGCCAGCGCCAGCACCTTTCCGGTACCAGGCTGGATCATCGCCACACCCGCGGCGACCCGGTTACCCGGCGGCAGAACCCCGGTCACGGCGTTCTGCGCGGCGGCCTGGGCAACCGGATTGAGCGTGGTACGGATCGTCAGACCGCCTTCGAACAGCAACCGCTCACGGTCCGCCCGGGTCGCGCCGAACCGGTCGTCCGCGAGCAGGGTGCGCCGGACATAGGCACAGAAGAACGGAACCGACGACAGCTGGCAGGGGTCTACCGCCTGGGGCGGGCGGTTCAGCTTCAAGGGCATTGCCCGGGTTTCGCTCAGTTGGCCGTCGCTGAGATGGCCGAGTTCGTGCATACGATCCAGGACGATGTCACGGCGGACGGTCGCAGCCTGCGGATGCAGCACCGGATTGTAGGCCGTGGGATTCTTCACCAGGCCGGCCAGCACTGCCGCCTGCGGGAGGGTGAGCTGACTCACGTCCACGTTGAAGTAATGTTTCGCCGCGGTCTGCACACCGTAGGCGCCGTCCCCGAAGTACGCTATGTTCAGATACCGTTCGAGAATCTGATCCTTGTTCAGGTGGTCCTCGAGGTACAACGCGTAACGCGCTTCACGAAGCTTTCGCTTGACCGTTTGTTCGGTCGCGGCCTCTTTCGTCTCCCTGGTGGTCGCGGCCTGGAGCAGGACGTTCTTCACGTACTGCTGCGTAAGAGTGGAGCCACCCTGCGTGACCGAACCGGATTCCTGGTTGGTTACATAGGCCCGGATCAATCCCTTGTAATCAAGGCCGGTGTGTTCGTAGAAACGAGAGTCCTCAATGTCGATGATTGCCTGACGCATCACCATCGGCACCTGGTCAAGTGCCACGATCTCCCGGTCCTGCTCACCCCGCAGGTACCCGATCACATTTCCCTGGGAATCCAGCATGCGGGAGGCCTGGGGCAACGGCGGAACGGTGAGATTGGCCGGTAGCTCCAGGAACGAGTCGGCCCCGCCCTTGGCCGTCAGACCCACCAGAGCCGCGAACGGCACCGCCACGAAGGCAAGCAGGACGCCGGCCAGCCCAGTGATGATCACGAACCGCGCGGCCCGGCCGACAGCTCTCCGGACCCGCGACCGAAGCGTCCGGGGCCTCGCCGGCATGCGACCGCCGGCGGGTGCGCCGCGCCTGGCGGTGCCGGAACGACCGGAACCGGCCGGAGGCTCCGGATACCGACGGTGTGACTCCGTCGTCGCTGTCACGTCCGGGAACCTCCAAACGGGCCCCCCTCGCGACCACTCGGCCGCGCAATCGGCACAAGCCTATGACCCCAGCCGCCAGACACGTGACTGTCACGCGGACGACACGAACCAGTGACAGAACGCACCACATTCACGACCCGGATCAATGGCCCGGACGGGTCATTTGAACAACCACCCGTGTGGGGTCTGTGCCGTGGCAAGGGCGCTCCGTACGGTTTCGGGCGAAGCCACGTCACCACCCGCACGGGCCCCCTGACCCGGACTCGAGAAGAAAGGCAGGTGGCATGACCAGCAGCCTGGCTACCCGCACCAGTGCCGCACGACGTGCCAGCACAACCCAGCTGATCGGCTCGACCGTCGACGGCGACTGGACAGCGAACGCGGCCTGCCGCGATCTGGACCCCGACGATCTCTTCGTCCAGGGTGCCGCGCAGAATCGGGTGAAAACTCGCTGCTTTGGATGCGTCGTTCGGACCGAATGCCTCGCCGACGCCCTTGACAACCGAGTCGAATTCGGAGTCTGGGGCGGCATGACTGAACGGGAACGCCGCGCACTTCTGCGGCGGCGGCCCGATGTCGCGTCCTGGCGGAAGCTGCTCGCAGACGCGCGTGCCCATCATGGGACCGCCTCCGCGGGTTAGGACCGTCCGCACTCAGGGTCTGTCCGATGGATCTTCGATCACGCGGATCAATGCCCGGAAGGCGCCCCGCCACGTTGTCGTCGTCACCGATAGAACACCACTATCGGCTCCTCCTCCGCCTCGCGGGCCGCTTTCTGGATCATCGCTCGCATCGACCAATATCCATCGGACGGACCCTAGCCCCCAGTCTGACGATCCAGCCTCCGACTCGTCCCTCGCACCTCATTATCACACCCCGATGAGGTGCGCGGGATGGCGACGCCCCCGAAGAGACAACTTCTCGATGACGGCGTCCCGGGAGGCCCGACAGCGTTCCGGGGACTTCGGCCTCCGGGCGCGCGATCTGACGATCGTCGCGCACCCTTTGGCCCGATATTCAGGTGGCGAGGTGCGTGCCCCCGTCCTGCGACGCCGCGTCCGCTATCGCCGGCCCTTGATCAGGTCAGCCGGCATGGTGGAGAACGTACTCCCCGACGAGCGCGGCACCGACCTCGCGTAGTCCAGCAAGATCGTGAACATCTCCGGCAAGCGCGTCGACCTCGACCAGCGGCGTATCAGGATGCGCGCTGGTGAAACGCTCGCGCAACCGGTTCTCGCGAGTGGACAGCCGTACTCTTTCCGCATGGACCCGCAATACCGCCGCTGCCAGCGGATGCTCGGCGTGCTCGACAAGTGTTTCCGCCGCAGCGAGGCTGCGTTCCACGGTCAGCCCGCGGGCCCCGCGGCGCACCGGGTGAACCCGATTGATGACGAGGCCCGCCAGCGGCATTCCGTCCGAATCCAGCCGGTCGACAAAGTAGGACGCCTCCCGCAGGGCGGCAGCCTCGGGCGCGGCGACCACGACAAATGAGGTGCCGGGCGCACCCAACAACTGGTATGTCTGCTCGGCGCGCTGGCGAAAACCGCCGAACATGGTTTCCATGGCCGCCACGAACTGACTGACATCCGCCAGGAGCTGCGCACCGACAATCCTGGTCAGGATCTTGCCGAACACGCCGAGCCCGACCCCGACGACTTTCAGGTACATCTTCCCCCCGGCCTTCGCCGGGGCGAGCAACAGGCGGAGCAGCCGACCGTCCAGAAATGCTCCCAGCCGGGTGGGCGCGTCGAGGAAGTCCAGAGCCGACCGGGTCGGCGGGGTGTCGACGACGATGAGATCCCAGTCTCCCGTCGCGTCCAACTGGCCGAGCTTCTCCATCGCCATGTATTCCTGGGTACCGGCAAAGGATGACGACAACGACTGGTAAAATGGATTGTCGAGCAGCTGCCGGGCCCGCTCCGGAGTTGCGTGGACCAGAACGATCTCATCAAACGTCCTTTTCATGTCGAGCATCATCGCGTCGAGGCGGCCACCGGCCGATCGGTCGACCCCGGCGACCTCCCGCGGAATGTTGTCCAACTCCGTCAGGCCCATGGACTGTGCCAATCGACGCGCCGGGTCGATCGTCAGGACGACCACCTGGCGGCCCTGTTCCGCCGCGCGCAGGGCCAGCGCCGCGGCGATGGTGGTCTTCCCGACGCCACCCGATCCGCAGCAAACAATGATCTTCTCACTGTCAAGCATCGCATCGACATCCAACGGCGGTACCGGCAACGGCGGCGCGGGCAACGGCCGCTGTGAGAGCTGCCTGTGCGTCCCGCTCATCCCATCCATCCGCGTTATCCGACCATCCGCTGTGTGCGCAGCAGCTCGGCAAACTGGTAGATCACACCGACATCCACTCCATCGGCAACCAGGGGCAGCTCGTAGACGGGACGGCCCAGCGCCTCGACTTCAGCCCGTTCGGCCGTCTCCAGCCGCACCCGGCGCGCGTGCTGGGCCGCCTCGGTCGCGAGAGCGCCGATCAGCTCGGCGCTCGGCAGAATGCCGGCCTCCTTCACGCCCGCCGCCAGTTCCTCAAGATCCAATTTATCGGTGCCGGCCCGCTCAATGTCCTCGGCCGCCAGTAACGGCTTCCGGATCATGTTCACGATAACGCCACCGACCGCGAGGCCCGCGGTTTTCAACTCGGCGACCCCGTCCACCGTCTCCTGGATCGGCATCTCCTCGAGCAGGGTGACGAAGTGCACGGCTGTGGTGGCGGATCGCATCACCGCCATCACGCTGTCGGCCTGGGTACGGATCGGACCCACCTTTGCCAGTCCGGCGACCTCTGCGCTAACGTTGAGAAACCGGGCGATCCGACCGGTCGGCGGCGCGTCAAGAACGACGGCGTCATATGCCTTGCCGCCGGAACGGGTCGCGTCCGGACGGTTCACCGCTTCCTTCACCTTGCCGGTGAGCAGCACATCGCGGACCCCGGGCGCGATCGTGGTGGCGAAGTCGATGGCGCCGATCTTGCCAAGCGCCTTGCCTGCGCGGCGCAGGTTGTAGAACATCTCCAGGTATTCCAGCAGCGCCTCTTCCGCGTCGATGGCGAGCGCGAACACCTCACCGCCACCGGGAGCGCTTGCCACCTTACGCTCGGCGTAGGGCAGCGGCGGGGTGTCGAACAGCTGCGCGATCTGCTGACGCCCCTCGACCTCGGTGAGCAGCACCCGCCGACCGCCGGTGGCGAGGGCAACCGCGAGCGCGCCGGCGGCGGTCGTCTTGCCGGTACCGCCCTTGCCGGTGACCACATGCAGGCGGCACGACCACGGCCCTCGGGCGACCTCCGGCGGCACGGCATCCGGCGGCACGGCATCCGGCGGCACGGTGTCCTGCGGCGTCACACCGACGACCGTACCCGGCCTGGCCGGCCCCTTCCCGGCGGATGCAGGCGGATGCACGACGGATGCACGACGGATGCGTGGCGCTCGGACCTCATGTCCGCCGCTACGTTCCGCCATGTCCCGGCGATAGACCATTAAGGTCTCGTGTCATGACGACCTGGGAGTACGCGACAGCCCCGCTACTGATCCACATGACCAAGCAGATCCTCGACAGCTGGGGGACGGACGGTTGGGAGCTCGTCCAGGTCGTGCCCGGCCCCAATCCGGAGAGCCTGGTCGCCTACTTCAAGCGCCCCACGAACGCCTCGGCGAGATGACGCCCGCGGACGCCGCAGCGGCCACCCCGTCGCAGCGTCTGGCCGCGCTCGGCCTGGCGCTGCCAGCGGTACCCGTGCCGGCGGGCGCGTACGTGCCGGCCCGTCGCCACGGCGATCTGGTGTGGACGGCCGGGCAACTGCCGCTGGTGGACGGCACGCTCACCGACCACGGCCCGGTCGGCGCAGTGGTCGACGGCGGCCTGATCACCCCCGAGCGCGCCGCCGAGCTGGCCCGCGTCTGCGCGCTGAACGCGCTTGCGGCCGCGGCCGCGGTGGCCGGCGGTCTCGACGCCATCAGCGGAATCGTCAAGGTCGTCGGCTTCGTCTCCAGCGTGCGCGCCTTCACCGGCCAACCGGCGGTGGTCAACGGCGCGAGCGAGCTGCTCGCGGCACTGTTCGGCGACGCCGGACGCCATGCTCGCTCCGCCGTGGGCGTGGCCGTCCTGCCGCTGGGCGCCCCGGTCGAGATCGAGCTGGTCGCCACCATCTGTTCTAACATCTGACGAATGGCGGATCCGACGAACGGAGTGACCGAGGACGAGCTCCGGCGCCTGCCCCAGCGGCTGCCGGCCAGCCTCGTCGAAGCGGCGCGGTCCTACCGCCCCGGTCTCGACACACCGGCACCTGCCCGCGCCGCCGCCACGGTGGTACTCCTGCGTCCCGCCCGCGGCGGGCCGGGCGCCTCCGGGGTCGAGATCTGCCTGCTGCGCAGGGTGTCCACGATGGCCTTTGCCGCCGGCATGTACGTCTTTCCGGGCGGGACGGTCGACCAGGCGGACGGCGACGCCGAGCTGGACCGCTTCGGCGCTGCGGAGGCGACCTTGCCGCCCGGGGCCGAACCTGCGCTGGCCCGGGCACTGGTCTGCGCGGCGGTACGCGAGACGTTCGAGGAGAGCGGTGTCCTGCTCGCGGGACCGGACGGGGGCACATCCGCCGACGTCAGCGACCCGAGCTGGGAGGCTGACCGCGTCGCTCTGGAGAGCAGGACGACCAACCTCGCCGCCGTGCTGGCCCGCCGCGGTCTCGGCGTGCGAGTCGATCTGATCCGCCCGTGGGCACGCTGGATCACGCCCGAGGTCGAACCCCGCCGGTACGACACCTGGTTCTTCGTCGCGGCGATGCCGGCCACACAGCGGACCCGCCAGATCCCCGGCGAGTCCGACCGGTTGCTGTGGACGTCGCCGGCGGCGGCGCTCGAGGAATTCATCGCGGACCGGCTGAACCTCATGCCACCAACTGCCTACACCCTCGGCGAGCTGGTCGGTTACGACAGCGTCGAGGCGGTCCTGACGGCTGCCGGGACCCGGGCCATCCAACCGATCATGCCGAAGATTTCACTTGACGATGGTGGGGCCCGCCTCGTCTTCCAGCACGACGCCGACCATGACTCGATCGGCTGACGATCGCGGACGGGTGGTGGCTGCGGCTGCGATGCCGTCCGGACCGGCGATGCCTCCGCAGGTCATGCCCCCGCAGGTCATGCCCCGGCAAGGCCTGCCCCGGCAGGTGACGGCGCTCGCGGCTGTGCTGCTCGCACCCAACCCGGGCCCGATGACGCTGGACGGCACGAACACCTGGATCCTGCGTGCCCCCGGGGCCACCGGCGCTGTGGTCGTCGACCCCGGCCCATCCGACCCGCGCCATCTCGACGCGATCGTCGCGGCGGGACCCGTTGACATGATCCTGCTGACCCATGGCCATCGTGACCACAGTGAGGGCGCGGCACCGCTGCACGACCTGACAAATGCTCCGGTGCGCGCCCTGGACGTCACGCACCGACTCGGCGACGAGGGGCTGGCCGCAGGTGACGTGATCGTGGCTGCCGGCGTGGAGATCCGCGTGCTGGGGACGCCGGGGCACACCAGCGATTCGCTGTCGTTCGTCCTCACCGGCGACCGCCGTGCCGCCCCAGCCGGCCCCGGCCCGACCGGCCAGACCGGCCCGACCGGCCCGACCGGCCCGACCGACGACGGAGTCTCGGTTCTCACCGGCGATACGATCCTCGGGCGGGGCACCACCGTGGTGGCACATCCCGACGGCCGACTGGGCGACTACCTGGCGAGCCTCCGGCGCCTGCGCGAACTGGGCGACGCCATGGTCCTTCCTGGTCACGGGCCCGAACTGGCATCGGCTGGGCGGGTGGCCGAGGCCTACCTCACGCACCGGGAGGCCCGCCTGCAGGCGGTCCGCGCGGCGCTCGAGGCAGGTGACGCAACGGCCCCGGAGATCGTCCGTCGGGTCTACGCCGACGTGGACCCCGCGCTGTGGCCGGCGGCTGAGCTCTCGGTCCGCGCCCAGGTCGAGTATCTGCGCCCGCCATCCCGACCGTCCTGTTGAGGTAGCCGAATTATCACTGTACGAAGCAGAACACGACTTCTTCCGGACATCCCAGGTAGCTCCCCGGCCATCCGAAAGCAGTTAAGATCAGCAAGAACAGAGGATCTCGTCCGGTTGGCTTATGCTCGCGGCCGGGAGGCGACTACCCGTGCGTAACGCTCCGCATTTGTCCGACCGCGCCAGAATGTCTCGACTCTGGACGCGATACCGGCAACACCCGCATACCGGGCAAGCCGGCTCGATGCTGTTGCCATGCCCCGGCCGCAGGGCGTGCCGATGATCACATCGCCCATCGCCGGAACCTTGCGCTGCCCGCGCTGCGGCACACCCACCGTCCCCGGCGGGCGCTTCTGCTTCCACTGCGGGTTGCCCCTCCAGACCGAAAACGGCCTGGGTGCGGACGAGGGCGCCGAGCGCCGGGTGGTCACCGTCCTGTTCGGTGACCTCTCGGACTTCACCGCGTGGGCCGAGGATCTCGACCCCGAGCGGGTCGGCGAGGTCACCGACCGGGTACTCGCCGCGCTCGCCCGCGATGTCGCCGAGGTCGGCGGACGGGTCGACAATCTCACCGGCGACGGCATCATGGCCGTGTTCGGCGCGCCGACCGCGCACGAGGACGACCCGGAGCGGGCCGTCCGCGCAGCCGCCGCCATGCAGGAGACCGTCCGCCGGCTGGTCACCGACGAAGCCGGGGGCGGGCGCCATCTCGGCCTGCGGGTCGGGATCAACACCGGCGAGGTGCTGGCCGGCATCCAGGCGTCCCTGAGCTACACGGTGATCGGCGACACCGTCAACACCGCCGCCCGGCTGTCCGACGCGGCGGCAGTCGGTGCCGTGTACGCCGGGCACCACACCGTGGTCGCCACCACCTCGGTGGCAACCTGGCGGGGGCTGCCGGCGCTGAAGCTCAAGGGCAAGCGCGAACCCGTCCCGGCCTACGAGCTGGTCAGCCTGCGGCCGTCGAACGTCGCCCGGCCCGGTCACGGTGACGATGCCCCGTTCACCGGCCGCGACCAGGAACTCACGGTGCTCGTGTCCGCCTTCCGGGACGTCGTCACCCACGGCCAGCCGCGGACGGTGATCGTCACCGGTGAGGCCGGGATCGGCAAGACCCGCATCGCGGCGGAGGTCGCCCGCCGGGTGGGCGCTGCGCCCGACGCAAGGGTGCTGTGGGGGCGCACCGTCCGGCACGGCGACGGGCGTGACCTCGCGCCGTTGATGGACATCGTGCGGACGGCATCCGGGGTCGGCGAGGGCGACAGCCCGGACCGGGTCGCCGAACGGGTCCGGCGTACCGTCAGCCGCCTGGAGCACCCGGCCGCGCGCACCCGCATCCCCAGCGGTATCGCGGACAAGCTGCTCGCCCTGCTGGGCGTCCCGCCCGAGGGCCGCTCAACGGTCACGCCGGACACCCCGCCGGGTGATCCGGCGGGCCGCGACGGTCGTCCTGACAATCCCGCCGTCCGGGCTGTCGACGCGATCGTCGACGACGTCGCCGTGCTGCTCGGGGGATTGTCCGACGACGGCCCACTGATGATCATCCTGGATGATCTGGAGTGGGCGACAACCGCGCTGTGGCAGGGATTACGGCGTTTCGCCAGCCGGTTGCGCGGACCGATCCTGCTCGTCCTGCTCGACCGTGAGGCCCCGCCCCTGACCGGGCTGCCCAACCCGGAGCTACTCGCCCTGGCGCCGCTGCCGGAGGCCGCCGCGGCGAGACTGCTGCGCGACTACCTCGGCGGCGCCGAACTGAGCAAGGACGCCCGCGCCGCACTGCTCGGGCGGGTGCACGGCAACCCGTTCTTCCTCACCGAGCTCCTGAACCTGCTGGTGGACCGCGGTGTGCTGCACCGGGGTCCACAGGGCGCGGACCCGGTGTCGGTCCGCCCCGAGGAACTCGACGCATCGGGTTCCACCGTGCAACGGACGCGCCGGCGCCAGGCGGCGGGCATCGAGCCGTCCTCCTGGGTCCTTGAGGGATCCCTGCCGGAGACCACCTTGCCGGCCGGGGTGCAGTCGGTTCTGGCCGCCCGCATCGACGACCTGGACCCGATCGCGAAGGCCGTCCTACGGTCCGCGTCGGTGCTCGGCAGCCGGTTCCCGGCGGACGCGCTGCCCGCGCTGGAGGACCGCCGCAGCGACCAGGTCCACCGTGCCCTGGCAACCCTCGCCGAACGCCAGCTCCTGCGGCCCGCGCATCCCGCGGAGCCGTTGTGGACGTTCGTCCATCCGATGGCCCGCGACGTGGCCTACGCCGGCCTACCCAAGGTCGAACGGGCCCGCCGGCACGCAGCGGCCGCACAATGGGGGGTGGAGTTCCTCAACGGTTCCGAGGCCGAAGTCGCGGCCTTTGTCGGACACCACGCCGAACGCGCGCACGACCTGGCCGCATCGATGGCGCTTGCCCCGACGGACCCCGCGTGGTCGGCTCGCGAACCCGGGTTCCACGCCCTGGTGCGGGTCGCCCGCTCGGCGTTGGCCCGCGACGACCATCGCGGCGCCAGCGATCTGATCACGAGCGCCCGCCGGCTCGGCCGTGGTGTCATCAGCGAGCTCGACGATCTCGGGGCAGTCGTGCTGCACGCCGAGGCGCTGGCATCGCTGCGCCGGCTGGACGAGGCTGAACGCACCCTTCGGCCCGCGCTCCGGGTCACCACACCGGAGCTTCGGGCGGCCGCGTACCGCGTCCTGGGCGATCTCCGACACAAACAGGGTCGGGACGAGCAGGCCGCGGCCGCGCTGGTCACCGCATTGGAACAGGCCCAGCTCGCCGGCAGCGACCGGCTGGTGGCGGCGACTCTGCGCCAGCTCGGCCTGGTGGAGTACGCCGCCGGCCGGGTGCGCCACGCCGAGAAGCGGTTCACCGATGCGCTGACCCTGGCCCGCCGGGTCGGCGACCCACGCGGGGTCGGCTGGGCCCTCCAGCACCTCGCCTGGAGCGCAACCACCCGCGGGGACTACCCGAATGCCGAGCAACATCTGCGGGACGCCTCCGAGGTCTTCAGGCGGTTGGACGACACCGGCGGCCTGGGTTGGTGCGCCGGTACCGAAGCGCTGGTCTGGCTGTTGTCAGGTCAACTCAGCCGGGCCCGCCAGATCTCGCGTGAGCTGATCGAGATGGCCGAGGCGCTGGGCGAACGATGGGGCCTGGCCGTATGTCTGACCATCGACGCGGTCGCCGCCGCCGAACTCGGGGACGTCGCCGAGGCCGAAGCTGGGGCCGAGCGCGCGGCGGAGTTGTTCCACGCCACCGGCGACACCTGGGGAGCCGCACTCACCCTTGTGGCCAAGGGGCTCGCCGCCCGCGGCGCGGGCGACCCGGAACGCGGCGCGGCCCACCTGGAAGACGCTCATGCCGCCGCGAACATGGGCCGCCACGCGGTCGTGGGTGCGCTGGCTCTGGTCCTGCTGGGGCTGACCCGGCTCGACGCCGGGCTCATCGACTCGGCCGAGCAGGCCGCGTCCCTCGCCCTGGAAACCCTCGACGGTCTTGAGCTGCAACCCCAGGCGCAGCTGGGGGCGAAGGTACTGGTCGCCCAGGTCGCCCGGGCCCGCGGGCGACTACAGGAGTCGATCAGTCTGCTGGAGGAGGCACTGGCCGCCGGGGAACCGGCGACCCTGCTGTTCCCACGCCGGCAGGCCTACGCTCACCTCGCCGGCACCCTCCTCGACGCCGGCAGGCCGGCCGAGGCGCTGGCCATTGCCCGGCGAGCGGTCGAGGTGGAGGCGGAGGACGTCCGCGCCCAGGTGCTGGCCTGGCGGGCGCTGGGCACCGCGCTGGTCGCCAGCGGGAAACCCGCTGAGGCCCGGGCCGCCTACGAGAAGGCGCTGGACGCGGCGACCGCGACAGGCGCGGTGAGTGAGGTCCCGCAGACCCGCCGCCTGCTCGCCGCGGTTCCAACCGTTCCAACCGTTGCGCCCGTTCCAACCGTTGCGCCCGTTCCAACCGTTGCGCCCGGCCCCGACGTGCCGGTGAACAGCTGCGCCACGGGCCTGACGATGGTGCCGGCCGGGCAGGCAGCCGGGCAACCGACCGGGCCGCCGACGGCGCCGCTGGCCATACCCCCGACGTCCCCACCGATCATCCCCAGACTGGCCGCGGAGCCGAGCGGACAAGCATAGCGCTACCGGCAACAGAGGGCTCAAAGCAGCAGCTCGGGCACACAGTGGTGGATCAAGCGCAAAGTGTCGGATCGGACCGATCTCGAAGCGGTGCGGTCTCACGACAGCTCGGGTCTCACGACAGCTCAGGTGTAAAAACAGCTCAGGTGTCAAGGCGGGTCCAGGCAGCGCACAGGTGCGCTGCCTGGACCCGCTGGTGTGGGATGCGGGCCGGCCTGTGCCCCCTTCAGGCCGGATCTAGCGAGCGCGCCGGGCGAGCCGTTCCCGGTCAAGCAGAACGACCGCACGGGAGTCCAGCCGCAGCCAACCGCGGGTGGCGAAATCCGCCAGCGCCTTGTTGACCGTTTCGCGGGACGCCCCGACCAGTTGGGCGAGCTCCTCCTGGGTGAGGCCGTGCTCGACGCGGACCCCGGCCGCCTCGTTGCCTGGCTGAGCCGGTTCACCGAACCGTTCAGCCAGATCAAGAAGGGCCTTGGCCACTCGTCCAGGCACGTCGGTGAACACCATGTCGGCCATGGAGTCGTTGGTTCGCCGCAGGCGTTGTGCCAGTACCCGAAGCAGCAGCGACGCCGCCTCGGGGCGGGTGGCCAGCCACGGCCGCAGCGCGGTGTGCTCCAGGGAGACCAACGATGCGTCGGTCACCGCGGTCGCGCTGGCCGTGCGAGGGCCCGGATCGAACAACGACAGTTCACCGAAGAGGTCCCCGGGACCCATCACCATCAGGAGGTTCTCACGGCCGTCGGGTGCGGCGCGTCCGATCTTGACCTTTCCTGCGAGGATGACGAAAACGCGATCTCCGGTTTCACCTTCGCGAAACAGAACGTCGCCTCGGGTAACATTCTGGCGTTCGAGATGATCATTAAGGGCCTGCCGATCCTGTTCGGATAGGCCGGCAAACATGGGAACACGGGCAAGCAGATCGTCCACGGCGTCCGAGCATGCCAGGAGTGGAGCCAAAGGGCACGACCTGAAAGCCGTGACAGGCTGTCGGGTCTTGAACAGGTCCGCCCAATCGGGGTATTTCAGGCTCGACCAGCCCGCCCGCAGCCAGGATCATGCGCCGATACAGGCACACACCGAGAGGATGCATAACACTCTGTAGTCAGAAAAACGAGAAAAATCAACGGAAGTCCAAATGTGGGCCACCTTCACACCGCTCGATGTTTACCCGGCGGCGATCGCCGCAAACGTCGGCGGTAGCGCTCCAGCGCCACCGGAAGACCCTGGGAGACGAAGGTGCTCACCTCGTCCGGCCGGGCGTTGTCAAGGAAGCCCTCCAAGCCCTGCCCCGTATCGGCGGCACGCAGGGGGCGCTCGACCCGCTCCATGGCCAGCAGCAGGGCGAGCAGCACGAGGGGGAAGGAGATCGCGGCAATCAGAAACATGGCGGGCACTATGGTGACGGACGACTGTGCGTAACCAACACGTGGGGTCTGGATGTGTCCTGCGACATTGGACACACCCGCCACGCCGGCCGACGGCTGGCGTGATCGGCTCGCCCGCTACCCTGGGAGCGTGCCCGCCGTCGTCGACACCGCCACGGAAAGCCCGCTGGCGCGGACACGCCGAGCCCGTAAGATCGTCCGGATGCTCGGTGAACTCCACCCGGATGCCCGGATCGCGCTGAACTTCGGCAACCCGCTCGAACTCCTCGTCGCCACGGTCCTGTCCGCGCAGTGCACGGACAAGAAGGTCAACGAGGTGACGCCGGCAGTGTTCGCGCGGTATCGCAGCGCCGGCGACTACGCCGGGGCGGACCGCGCGGAGCTCGAAGCCGTCCTGCGGCCGACCGGCTTCTTCCGAGCGAAGACACATTCGATCATCGGCATCGGCGCCGCTCTGGTCGACCGTTTCGCCGGCACCGTGCCCGGCCGCCTCGACGACCTCGTGACCCTGCCCGGTGTTGGTCGCAAGACCGCCAACGTGGTACTCGGACATGCCTTCGACATACCCGGGATCACGGTGGACACCCACGTCGGGCGCCTGTCCCGCAGGTTCGGCCTCACCGCCAACACCGACCCGGTCAAGGTCGAGAGCGACCTCGCCGAACTCCTCGAGCGGCGCGACTACACGATCGCCTCCGATCGGATGATCTTTCATGGTCGACGGATCTGCCACTCCCGCCGCCCTGCATGTGGAGCGTGCGGTGTCGCCCGTCTGTGCCCCTCGTTCGGCCTCGGCCCGACCACCCCGCAGGACGCCGCGCGGCTCGTCCGCGGGGACGTCGAAGCGGTCAGTTGAGCAGCGGTCAGTTGAGCACCGGTCAGTTGAGCACCGGACCGCATCCGGACAGATCCGAAACTCCCCGACCGGCACCGGGCCCTCGGGGGGTTCCGACCGCACGGCCGGCCGCCGGGGGTGCCGCGCCGGAACGCTCCGTCGAGCTCGGCCGGCCCGCTGTGCCGGCCGGGCCTGACCAGCCTGGCTGGCTCACCGACCTGGCCGAAGCCCTCAGTGCGGCCCGTCCCGACGATCTCTCCCGCGCCCGGGCACCGGCTGCGGGCGACGCCCGGCCGGCGGCCGTCCTCATGGTGCTCGCAGACGGCCCGAACGGGGCGGACATCCTGCTCATCCAGCGTGCGCCCGACCTACGCAGCCACGGTGGCCAGCCGGCGTTCCCTGGCGGCGCCACCGACCCCACCGACGTCTCCCCGGCCGCCACCGCGCTGCGGGAGGCACACGAGGAGGTCGGACTGGACCCGGAGTGTGTCCGGGTGGTGGCTACCGGCCCCGCGCTCTACCTGCCGCCCAGCCACTTCCTGGTCACGCCGGTGCTGGCGTGGTGGCACACGCCGTGCCCGGTGGCGGCGATGGACCCGAACGAGACGTCGTCGGTCGCGCGGGTACCCGTAGCGACGCTCGCGGATCCGGCGAACCGGCTGCTGGTCCATCACGCGCGAACCGGCTATCTGGGCCCGGCCTTCCGCGCCCACGACATGTTCATCTGGGGCTTCACCGGCGGACTACTCGACGCGCTGTTGCGGATGGGCGGCTGGGAGCGCCCATGGCTCCCGGCCGAGCAGGTCGAGGCCCCCGCACCTGTCATGTCAGTGCCCACCGCAGTGCCCACCGCCAGTCGGGCGCCGGAACCGACGGGTGACTCCGAATGAGTGCGCACCCGGGCGATACGGTCAGGCAGCTCGATGAATGACCGGAGGCAAGCATGAGCGCAACGACGGGCCCGCGCAGTTCCCGGCGCCCGCAGCCCCGACCCGATGTGCCCGGTAGGCGTCCGGCCGGCATCCGGATGGGACCGAGCGTTGGTCGCGCTGCGATCAGCGTCGTCCTTGCGGCGCTGCTCCTCAGCCTCAGCCTCAGCGGCTGCGGAAGCGACCAGCCGGCCGGTGCGGCCACAGCCGCACCGAGCGCCACACCGAAGATCGAAAATGGCGTCCAGATCTTCGACGTCGTGGGCACCGCATCGCTTGAGTTCTCGCCCTCAACACTGATCGCGAAACCCGGAAAAATCACGGTGAACCTGACCGTCGAACACGGCTCTCCGCTGCACAACTTCGTGATCCCGACGATTCCGACCGCCCGAACCAACTACGCCTCGACGGATACACCGCGATCGGTGACATTTACAGTGGATCAACCCGGGCAGTACCCGTTCGTCTGCACGATCCACCCGAACATGCGTGGCACACTAACAATCAGCTAACGGATAGCAGGCCGCCAGACATGGTCGACAGCATCCTGCTCGTCGCGGTGATTGTCTTTGGCGTGTCCGGCTACCGGCAGGGCTTCGTCGTCGGGGCACTGTCCTTCGTCGGTTTTCTCGGTGGCGGCGTGCTGGGCGCGAACATCGCTGCGCCGTTCGCGCGGCTGATCGGAGCCGAGGCCAACGGTGCCGTCGTCGGCATCCTGGTCGTCCTCGTGCTCGCCCTGATCGGACAGATCGCCGCCACCGCAATCGGTGCGGCGCTGCGCAACCGGCTCACCTGGCGCCCCGGCCAGACCGTCGACTCGGTGGCCGGCGCGTTGCTTTCGGGAATCTCGGTGTTGCTGGTGGCATGGCTCCTGGCGACGGCCATCGACCGATCCCCGTTCAGCTCGCTGGCCGAACATGTCCGCCGATCAGCGGTGCTGAGGACCGTCGACGGGGCCATGCCGGACACTTTTCGTAATGCCTTCGCGGACCTCCGCCAGCTTGCCGACCAGAAGGGCTTCCCGGAAGTCTTCGCCAGCCTCGGCGGCGGCCGGATCATCCCGGTCGAACCACCGGACGCACAGGCTGCCACCACCACCGGCGTGCAGGCGGCGTCTGCCAGCATCCTGAAGGTCCGGGGTGTCGCGCCCTCATGTTCCAAACAGGTCGAGGGCTCCGGCTTCGTCTACGCCCCGGAGCGGGTGATGACGAACGCCCATGTTGTCGCCGGAGTGCCGCGGCCGCAGGTCGAAGTCGGCAACACCATGATGGCGGCCAGGGTGGTGTTGTTCAACCCGGACACCGACATCGCGGTTCTGTACGTGCCCGGGTTGCACCGGACGCCGCTGGCCTTCCAGGCCAACCCGGCGGGCCATGCGGGGGACGATGCGGTTGTCGCAGGTTACCCGCAGGACGGCCCCTACACGACCGCGGCGGCACGCATCCGCAACCGGCAGACCGCCAAAGCACCCAACATCTACTCACAGGGCACGGTGCTGCGTGACATCTACGCCGTCCGCGGCCAGGTGCTGCCGGGTAATTCGGGCGGACCACTGCTGTCCGAGACGGGAACTGTCTTCGGAGTCGTGTTCGCCGCCGCGACGAACGACTCGGAGACCGGGTATGCGCTGACCAGCGCAGAGGTGGACGCCTCGGCGAACGCCGGCCGCGTCGCGACCGCCGCTGTCAGCACCCAGGGCTGCGACTAGGGCCTGCAATATCCATCGGACAGACCCTAGGGGGTAGGACTGCGACTGGCAGATTGGTCCAGAACAGTATTCTGTGCCCGTTTTTGAACCCCGGTCTCCTGATGTGCGAGCCAGGTGAGGATCTCATCGGTGATGACGGCCGGTGCCTCCTCCGGCAGGAAGTGCCCCACCCCGTCCAGCAGCTTCCAGGTGTAGGGACCGCTGACATAACGTCCGGAACCCTGCGCGGTGGACGCCAGCATGCACCGGTCGAGGCGACCGTGTAGCTGCAACGTCGGCGCGGTCACCGACTCGCGGCGCAGCGCCGCTGCAAAACGGGCACCGTCCGGGCGGAACAGCGACCGGAAAACCCACCGGTGGTACTCCATGGAACTGTGCGCAACCCCGGGGATGCGGATCGCTTCACGATAACGGCGCTCCATCTCGGCGTCGGGATAGCCCGGACCGCCCCACAACCGCAACAGCTGCCCCACATAAGCGCCGTCGTCGGCGACCAGCTGCCGCTCTGGACGCCACGGCAGCTGGAACGTGATCAGATGCCGGCCCGAGAGGCCCTGGCGTCGTGGGCTGGCCACCATCTCATGGCGGACCCGCAGCGGGTGGGGCATCGCCAGCACCACGAGCCCACGGACCAGCCGTGGAAAAAACGCCGCCGTCGTCCACCCCGCAACGCCCCCCCAGTCATGCCCGACAATCACCGCATCCCGTTCGCCGAGCGCCCGGACCAGACCCGCGACATCGCCGGCCAGGGTGAATGCGTCATACCCGCGCGGCGGTTTGTCACTGGCGCCGTAGCCGCGCAGGTCCGCAGCCACCACCCGATACCCGGCCGCGGCGATGCCGGTCAACTGATGGCGCCAGGCCCACCAGAACTGCGGGAAACCGTGCAGCAACAGCACCAGCGGGCCGTCGCCGAGTTCGGCCACGTGCAGGCGGGTGCCGTTCGCGGATACGTCACGATGCTGCCACGGACCGTCTACAAGAACGGCGCTAAGCTCTGGAACTGCGGCCTCCATCGCATCTCAGAATTACTCAGAGCCCCCGACAACGGGGACGCTCCTGCTCGCGGCTCGATCGATCCGCGCCCGCCCAGCTTGCCGACACCGGTCCCGCGCGCGACCCCCAGCGCGTCTTCCATGTGCCCGATATGTTCCTTCCGAGCTTTCTCCATGTTACTACCGTCTGATTTTGATCGTTATGAGATTTTTGTGTGATCACTATGGGTGATATCGCTTTGGCCGGCAACGCAGCCGGGGCGTCCGGTCGTTGATCGTCCAGGTAGGAGATGTTGATCGCCCGGGTAGGAGGTTCAGAACAGGCTCTCAGGGGATGGGCACCGAGTCCCGCGAGTTACCGGACACGTGCCCGTTGGAGTGGCCTGCCCCGGTGCCCGTGACTGCCGTCGGGTGCTTGAGCCAGGCGATGTCCTCCTTGACCGTCTGCAAGGTGCGCTCAGGCGGCGAAATCTTCTTCAACCGCTTTGCCCCGAACAGGCCGAACAGCCCGGCGACGACCAGATAAAGCAGAGCGGTCAGGAAGTACGCCCAGAACCGCTCCACTCCGGCCCAGGTGAACAGCTCGCCGAGCCCGATCGTGACGGCGATCAGCGCGCCGAACCCAAGGCCGGCGGCAACCACCAGAAAGCCGGCGCCGAGCGCGGCAGACGTCGCCTGTTTCGAAAGCTCGGCCTTCGCGAGATCGATCTCCTGCCGGACGAGCAGCGACAGGTCTCGTACCGCGAGCCCGACGAGCTCACCGAGCGTCGCTTCCCGGGTGGCTGGTCGGTTCTGCGTTGGAGTCGACACCGTTGGTCCTCCTTCTGGCGGCCCTGGAGCCTCGGGCGCGCGATACGATTCCTGACCGCATGCCTCGGCCCACCGGGCACGGGTTGCCCGTCGCAGCGGTGACTACCGGTCGTACAGGTCGCGGCACGAGGCGGCGCCCGATACCGTCCAGGTCACCAGATGGTGCCCGATCGGCGACAGTCAACACATCCGCAACGCTCGTCCACGGTTGTTGTGCACGCGTTTGAAGCCCACCTCGGCGGCCCGCAACTCCCCCGCGTTCGTCCAGTCCTCGGGCCGTCGGCGGCGCGAAAACCATAATCATGTCATCCTTTGATCGGGTGGGGTACGACAATCCCGTATCACCCGCCGCGGACCCCTCTTGCGAAGTGTCCCGCGTCCAGAGCTTGTCCGCCGCCCAGACGCGCTGTGATGCGCATACCTGGCCGGTCCGGGCAATTTTTCCCGGACCTTCGGACGCCGCCAGTGTGACAGATGGACCGTGACGAGATTGCGTTCGCCCGCTTGCGCAACGGTCACCGGATGTCCACCGCATCGACCACCGCATCGACCACCGCCCATGGGCCATGGACCTTCCCACCCAGCCGGAGACCCACCGTGCCTGCCATGGCCCTGCTGCTCATCCATGGGGCGGGCGCCATCCACGGGGCGGGTAGGCGGTAGCGTACCGGCAATGACCGCCGTAGTCGGGCCGGACCCCGTGGCCCGCCTCGCCGCCCTGCCAGGCGTCACCGACGCGGTCACCGCCGCCCGAACGTCCGTGGACACCCTGTTACGGCACCGGGTCATGCGCCGCGACAGCGCCAAGGTGACAGCCGAGGCATCGTTGCGCACCGCGCGCGCATCAGCAGCGCTGGACGGTCACGACATCGATCTGGACGATCTGCGCGAACACCTTGGCCACGATCGCCGGCTTGCGACCGGCGACAGCGACAGCGACGCGCTCAGGGTGACGCTCGGCACGGTCCGGCTCCACGCGGAGCTGGGGACGCTTCGCGACACCTGGGATCGGGCACCCCGCCAGGCACTCGCCCGGATGCACGTCCTCGTCGCGCGCGGCCTGGTCACCGACGCTGACCTCGGACGCCCACGAGTAGCGGGCAGCCACACCGACCCGACGGATCCTCTCGGCCTCGGCCCGACACCGACACCCGCCGAAGCCACCGCCCGGCTGGACGGGCTCACACAGCTGCTGCTGACCAGGACGTCCGCACCGGCGATCATCATGGCTGCGATCGTGGAGGGCGAACTGCTGGCCATCCGCCCGTTCGGTGCCTTCGACGGGATCATCGCCCGGGGGGCCGGCCGGCTGGTACTCATCAGCCGGGGCCTGGACCCCAAGGCCGTGACCGCCACGGATGTCGGGCACGTCGAAGCCGCGCGGATCCCCGGCGGGCAGACGTGCACCGACGGCGCCGCAGGTGGCAATGCCGCAGGTGGCAATGCCACAGGTAGCTATGCCGCGGCGGTCCGCGCCTACATCGGAACGGGCGCCCAGGGCGTCGGTCAATGGATCATCCACTATGCACGGGCCGTGGAGCTGGGTGCCCGCGAGTCCCTCGCCATCTGCGAGGCCATCACCCGCGCCAGCTGAGGCGCGCCAGCCAGTCGACCATCAGTCATCCGGGCACACCGCGGCCGCGCCCGGATGACGGTTTCGCCAGCCACGGAAAGGGTACGCATCGGCAGTGTCGAGCGAGCCCACCGCACCCTCGTCCGGCAATCGTGGGATCCCTGGCGGTTGACGGCGAGATCCCACGGACGGCTCCCGCGACGCCCCCCAAACGGGAGCCGTCCCCCCGGTCGCCGGGCACCTCTTTTCCAGGCGCCTCCCTTCCAGGCACCTCGTGCCGGACCCCGGTTTGCCGGACCCTGCTTTGCCGTACCCCGGTTTGCCGTACCATGCGTGCCGGGCACTCCGTGTCGGTATAAATCTTAATTAGACCATATATGGGGCTTGTGGAGGGAAAATCCTCCACAAGCCCCATATGCGTCATGGTGAGCTTCCGTCCCCATCCCCGACGACGGAAGGGCCCTGCCATGACGTCCGCACCGCCCGTTCTCGCCCTCGCTGTACCCGAGCCCCAACCGAGCCTCCGGCCGCTGACCATCACCGATGATCCACAGCTGCTCGACGACATCCTCCGGCTCGCCGCGGCTGCCGGCGTCACCGTGAACGCCGTAGTCGACGCCCACCTCGCCCGCAGGTACTGGAACAACGCCCCGCTCGTCGTCGTCGGCACCGACCGGGTGGCGTCGTGCGTGGCCGCCGGCCTGCCACGGCGTCCGGGGGTGGTCCTACTGAGCTCCGACCTCGACGACGGCGGCGTATGGGAGGCGGCGGTACGTCTCGGCGCCGAGCATGTGGCCTTCCTGCCGGACGCGGAAAACTGGCTTGTCGAGGTGTTGGCCACCGCCACCGAACCGGACCAGCGCCGCGCCACCGTCGTGGGCGTGATCGGTGGGCGAGGCGGTGCAGGGGCCACCAGTCTCGCGATCGCGTTGACCCTGGCGTCCGTGCGCCGGGAGCTCCATACCGTGCTGGTGGACGCCGACCCGCTCGGCGGGGGGATCGACCTTGCTCTCGGGATTGAGGATCGACCAGGCATGCGCTGGCCGGACCTCGCAGCAGTCCGCGGGCGAACGTCCCGCCGGGTGCTGGCCGAGTCGCTGCCCTGTCTCGGGGACCTTGCCGTGCTGTCCTGGGACAGAACCAGCCCGACCGCGATCCCGCCGGCCGTCATGAGTGCGATGCTGACCAGCGTCCGGCGCGGTAAGGATCTGCTCGTCGTCGATCTTCCCCGGTTTCCCGACCAGGCCGCCGCCATGGCGATGCACGTGGCAGAAATGATCATTGTGGTCGTTCCGGCCGAGGTCCGCGCCATCGCCGCCGCCGGCCGGATCTGCGACACCGCGAACCGGCACTGTTCGGACGTCCGTATTGTCGTGCGGCTCCCGGGCCCGGCCCGGCTGGATGCCGAGGCGGTCTCGGATGCGCTCGCGCTGCCGGTTGCCGGGGTGCTGAGGCACGATTCGGGCCTCGCGACCGGACTGGAACGGGGAGAACCGCCGGGTAGCCGTCGCCGGAGCTCGCTGGCCCGGGTCAGTGGGCGGATCCTCGACGACCTGGATCTGGCGCACGCGGACGTGGCTGCATGAGCACGTATCCGGCCGGCAGCCCGAGTGTGGGGGCCACGCCGGGTCATCCGGTCCACGACATCGCGGTCGAACGAACCGGAGCAGATCACGTCCGACGCGCACCGGGCACGACGGCTGCCTGCGGTGTGACGGACGGGACACAGCCGGACGAGGCGCTCCTTGCCGGCATTCGGCGAAGGCTGGCAAGCGCGGACGGGACGCTGACGTCCTCGCGCATCGCCATGGCGGTCCGGGCGGAAACCGGACCGGTCGACAGCGGCTCGCTCGCGCTACACCGGTCGCTCCAGTCGGAGCTTGTCGGTGCCGGGCCACTCGAGCCACTGCTCGCAGACCCGTCCATAACCGATATTCTGGTCAATGGGCCAGACGAAGTCTGGATAGATCGAGGCGTCGGTCTCGAGCGGTGCGCCGTCACCTTTGCCGACCATGACGCGGTACGTCGCCTCGCGGTCCGGCTGGCCGCGGCAACCGGGCGGCGCCTTGACGCGGCGACCCCGTTCGCCGACGCGAGGCTCGGTGACGGCACCCGCCTGCACGCGGTGCTCGCACCGGTCTCGGTAGCAGGGACGTGTCTGTCGCTGCGGATCCCCAGGCGGCGACCCTTCACACTGGGCGACCTTGTTACGACCGGGACGATACAACCCGCCATGGCGGAGGTCCTGGACGCGCTTGTCCGCGCTCGCCTGGCAACACTGGTCACGGGCGGAACGGGTTCAGGAAAGACCACCTTGTTGGCCGCGCTTCTGGGCCGGGTCGACCCGGGCGAACGTGTCGTGGTCATTGAGGACACCGTGGAACTCGTCGTCGATCTCGCCCACGTCGTGCGACTGGAGTCCCGTCCACCCAACATCGAGGGTGCCGGCGGGATCGATATGAGCGATCTGGTTCGTCAGGCATTGCGGATGCGACCTGACCGAATCGTCGTGGGTGAGGTCCGCGGCGCCGAAGTCGTGGACCTTCTGGTCGCGCTCAACACGGGCCACGAAGGGGGCCTGAGCACCATCCATGCCAATACGCCGGCGGACGTCCCAGCGCGGCTGGAGGCTCTCGCCGCGCTTGCCGGGCTGGACCGCGCGGCCCTGCACAGCCAACTTGCCTCGGCGGTACAGGCTGTCGTTCATATCAGCCGAGATCGTGATGGAATGCGCAGAATTACTGAAATCGGCGTACTGTATCGCGACCAGAGCGGGCTCGTCCGCGTCCTGGGCGCCCTGCGTATACGCCAGCATCACCTCACCCCACCCGACCCCGAACGCGGGGCAACGGCCAGCGTGGTTGTGGCCGGAGCGGGCGCCCTCATCCTTGATCGACTACTCGCCGAACGCGGCGGTCCACGTCCCGGCATGCTTCGTGAAAGTGCCCCGGGCAGCCAGCGATGCTGATGCTGATGCTGGCCACCGTCTGCGCGGCCACTGCCGCCGCGCTCGCCTCGGGACCGATCGGACGGCGTCCGCCGCACGTTCGGGTGGCGACCACGAGGCCACCGGCGACCGGGCGGTCCGGCAGGGACGTAAATGACCCACCGGAACCGCGAGCAGCCCGTACCTGGGCACCACCGGCGATCTTGGCCGCCGCGGCAGCACTCAGCGGCGCCTGTTTCGGGCCGGTAGTGGCCTGCGTCACCGTCGTCGGCGCTGTGACAGCGCAGCGAGCCATGCGACGCGCCGCGGCACGACGCTGGCACGACGCTCAGCGTGCCGACGCACAGGAGGTGCTCGCAGCCCTCGCCACCGAACTTGAGGCGGGCCGAAGCCCGTCGCAAGCGCTGCGCACAGCCGTCGAAGACCTCGGTAACGAGACGGATCGGCCGCGCTTTGGCCAGAGTCCGCCGCGCCGCGGTACCCGTGTGAGCGACTCTCGGGCATTGCGCACCGGGCTTGCCCACCGGCTAGACCCGGCGGCCACGCTGGAGCGTTGCCAAGCGCCAACCTTGCGCCAGCTCGCGGCCGCCTGGCGGGTGAGCCAGATCGCCGGTATTCCACTGGCTCCGATGGCGAGCAGACTCGCCGCGGTGGTCCGGGCCGAGCAGGAGAACGACGGCGAGGTATCCGCAGCCCTCGCCGGACCGCGCGCATCAGGACGGCTGATCGCAGCCTTGCCTCTTGCCGGGATCGGGCTCGGCATCCTCATCGGCGCGTCCCCATTGGATGTCCTGCTCCACACCCCGGTCGGAACGATCTGTCTCGCGGTCGGCGCAATGCTCGATCTCGCCGGCCTGGCATGGATCAACAGACTCACCGAGACGGCTCGATCGCGGGGAGAGACCGGCCGGTACCGCTACGACGCCCAGCCGATGGTGGCGGTGGCACTGTGACCGGGCCGCCGCAGTGGACAATGCTTCTCGCCGCGGCTACAAGCATGGCATCGGCGTCGTGGCTGGCCGGAATCACAACGCTCTGCGATCAGGTTCGGCGCCGGGCAGGCTCGCTCACCCCGCCGACCCGGGCCGACATCACGCCGACGCGACCACACCTGACCAGGCACATGTCGAAGGGCCGCAACGATGGGGCGCAGGACCACGGCAGCGAAAGCAGCCGCCGCTCGAGCGCCCGTTGGGCGAACCGTTGGAGCCACGGTTCGAGCGGCGGTCCGCACCCCACCGCGGACCGCCGCTCGGTGCTTCGGCGGATCGCTCTTGGCACCGCAGCCGGGCTCGGTCCATTCGTAGTGTTCGGTGGTCCCGCGGGCATCGTCATCGGCCTCGTTCTCGGCGTGGCCGCGGTCCGCCTGTTGGCTGGTGTGCCCGAGCGCCATACCCGGCGCCGCCACGAACGCCTTGCCTGCGACCTTCCACTGGCCCTCGACCTCATTGCGGCGTGCCTGACCGCCGGTGCGCCGGTCGTGACGGCCTTGGAAATCGTCGCCGATGCGGTCGGCGGACCGCTCGGCACGGAGCTGGGCCTGGTCGGACGCGCTCTGCGGCTTGGAGCGCCTATCGGCGAGGCGTGTCACCGGTTACTCGATCCCGGCCCCGGGGGTAGGCCCGCGCCGAGCTGGTGGGCCATCACAGGTGTCGCGGAGGTCACAACAGCAGCGCGTGAGCTGGCGACCTTCGCACGGGCGCTGCACCGGACCGAGGACTCCGGCGCCCGACTGGCCGCGACGCTTGAACGACTCGCGGACCAGACCCGCGCGCAGCATCAGGAGCGCGCCCTGGCCGCGGCACGCCGAGCGGGAGTCGCCGCGGTAGCACCGCTCGGGCTGTGCTTTCTGCCCGCATTCATTGCGTTGGGGGTCGTGCCCGTCGTGGCAGGGGCTGGCACGGGTCTGGCGCTGCTGTAACTGCGCTTGTCGGGTTCGGCCGAACCCGGCCGGTGTCACACCAGGTCACACCAGGTCCGGCGACACGAGACGCCAACCTGTCAGAACCTGTTGTGAATCTTCTGTCCCGGCGATCCACGCCCAACCGGCCTGTGGATAACAGTCCGTCATCCACAGCACGATATTCGCGCTCGCCACCGACGCATTCGCAGGAAATAATACTTGTACGGATCAAAGAAACACTCCGAGCGAAAGTCGGAGCTCCCGCCACCGGCCGGAACGGTCGATCTGGAGGTCACCCAACATGTCCGCACTCCCGGCACGCTACCATCTGATCACGAAGCATTGGACGCAGCTGCTGATCAGCATATTCGTAGCGCTGCTCACACCATCGACGGCACGCGCCTCACATCAGGTTCGAGCTGGCGGCGGGAACATCGGGTTCAGATCGATTGGGAAGCGCCGCGACGACGCGGGAATGTCGACAGCGGAGTACGCCGTGGGCACGGTTGCCGCGGTCGGGTTCGCCGCTGTTCTCTATGCGGTAATCCACAGTCCGGCAACCCGCACGCTGCTGGCCAACGTGGTCAGCCGGGCGTTGTCGATTCCCTTCTGAGGCCTGAAACCGAAGAGAGCTCGGTCATACCTATGATCCGGAAACCGACGCCCCCGGTGATGCCAATGAGCCGAATAAGGCACTATAATGATCTTCCGTCTACGCCCGGAGACCACGGAGTAGCTGGCGTTTCATGTCCCGCAGTGGCTGTCGCCCAGCGGCACACGGCTCGCGACGGCGGCCAGGCAACCGCCGAACTGGCGGTCGCGATTCCGTCCCTGATACTCGTGCTGCTGATTGCGATCTGGGTTCTCAGCGCGGTATCCGTTCAGGCGCAATGCGCGGAGGCAGCTCGCGTCGGAGCCCGTGCGGCTGCTCGCGGAGAAACCGACGAAGTAGTGCGCTCGTGGTCGAGAAGGGCCGCACCACGCGGTGCCGAGATATCTGTCACCCACGGCGGCAATTTTGTTGTGGTGCAGGTCCGCTTAGGTGTCCGGGCAACCGGGGGACTCGCTGGAATCATGCCCGCAATCAACATCACGATGTCCTCAACAGCGCCGCTCGAATCAGCGGAAACAATCTGATCGAACCTCAAAACCCACCCTCTGTTGAACCGTGGGTTACAGCGGGAGGAAGAACAGTGAATTCTACCGGCATGGACCGGTCATACCTGTACGGGCGCCCCGGCTGGCGGCACCGCGGCGCATCTGACGACCGGCACACGCCGGGCCGAAAGCGCCCCGGCGACACGGGCTCGGCGACCATCCTCATGATTTCCGCATTCCTCGTTCTCGGGACCTTCACCGGTGCCGTCCTGATGGTCGCAATGATCGCGGTCTGTCGCCAGCGGGCCGCGAACGCCGCCGACATGGCCGCGCTCGCGGCCGCGGGCGACCCATCGGGCGACCCGCTGTCCATGTGCGCACGTGCACGCGACATCGGGCTCGCGAACCACGGCCGGGTCGTGTCCTGCACGATATCGGGGGACACCGTGGAAATCGCAGCGGCGATCGAGCTTCCGGGCGCGCTCAGGGGCCTTGGACCGCTGGTTGCGCGAGCCCGCGCCGGCCCGTGGGACGGCGCCAGCAGTGATGATATTGCCGGCCCCACCGTCGCGACGCCGGCTGACAGCCTACGAAGGCGTGTCCCGGCCAGGTCCGGCCGGATCGAGTCGCCGCAGTACGGTCTCCAGCAACCGGCGCGCGGCCGGCTTGTCCAGCGGCTCGTTCCCGTTGCCGCACTTTGGCGACTGCACGCACGATGGGCAGCCAGCGGTGCACTCACAAGCCGCGATCACGTCTCGAGTCGCCCGGAGCCACGGTTCACCGCGCAGAAAGCCCCGTTCGGCGAAACCGGCTCCACCCGGATGGCCGTCGTAGACAAATACCGTGGTCCGGCCCGTGTCCGGATGCAGCGCGGTGGACACTCCCCCGATGTCCCACCGATCACATGTCGCGAACAGCGGGAGGATGCCGATCGCCGCGTGTTCAGCCGCATGAACCGCGCCAGGGACGTCATCCTCGTCGATCTCCGCCTCGGCCAACAACCCGTCGGTCACCGTGTACCAGACTGCCCGGGTACGCAGATGCCGTGGGGGAAGATCGAGCGGCTCCTCTCCGACGACCCGTCCGGTCACGATCTGGCGCCGCTGGTAGGCCACTACCTGGCTACTGACCTCAACCGTCCCCAGCTGCAGTTCGACCTCGCCTACCGTCCGGGAACGGGCCACGTCCAGCACCTTGATGTCCGTCAGCTCCCGGGCCCACGTCGTCCAGTCGGGCGTGTCCGCCTCAACGAAGGCGACCGCCACGTCAAGGTCGAGTTCGATGACCACGTAAAAACTGCCCTGGTGGAGATAGACCGCTCCACGGTGGACCGTCGAGTGCGACGTCGCGGCATCCACCGTCCCGAGCAGGCGCCCGGTCGATGCCTCGACGATCCGCACGGGCGCACCACCAACGCCACGGATATCAACATCAGGTCGGTAACGGTGGGTCCAGTACCAGCCTGCCGGCCGACGCCGGAGCCGGCCACGACGCACCAGGTCATCGACCGTGGTGCGGGCAGCCGGCCCGAAAAGATCAAAATCGGCCTCGGTCAGCGGCAGTTCCGCGGCCGCGCACTCGAGATGGGGGCCGAGCACATAGGGGTTGTCAGGATCAAGCACGGTGGCCTCGACCGGCCGACCGAACACGGCCTCCTGGTGGTGCACGAGATAGGTATCGAGAGGATCATCACGAGCGACCAGGACCGCAACGGCTCCCTGACCGTTACGA
Organism: Protofrankia sp. Cas3; assembly: GCF_963555955.1. NCBI lineage: Bacteria > Bacillati > Actinomycetota > Actinomycetes > Frankiales > Frankiaceae > Protofrankia > Protofrankia sp. Cas3. Next base: position 13,389 of record NZ_CAUVXP010000016.1, on the reverse strand, counting down.
CCCGCACGGCCAGCCTGCTGCCACAACGAGGCAAGAGTGCCCGGATACCCGGTGATAATGGCGGCATCCAGCCCGGTAACGTCCACACCCAGTTCCAAAGCGTTCGTCGCGGCAACCCCGAGCAGCCGTCCCGAGCGCAGATCCGCCTCCAGCGCCCGGCGTTCCTCCGGCAGGTAGCCCGCGCGATAGGCCGCGACCCGGTCCGCGAGATCCCTCGAAACGTCCGACAACGCTCGGCGGGCCGACTGCGCGACTACTTCCGCCGCCCTGCGCGACCGCACGAACACAAGAGTACGGACGCCGTCGGTGACGAGATCGGCAAGCAGGTCCGAGGCTTCCGCAGTCGCCGAACGGCGCACCGGCGCACCGTTGTGACCATGGATCGGCGACTCTCCGTGTCCTTCAGGTCCCATCCCACCGGGCGTCGGCGCCACCACAGCCGATGCGGGCGGCCGCCAAGAGGTGACGAGTGGAGGTTCATACAGCACAAACCGAGTCGCGCCTCTCGGGGAGGCGTCATCGTCGACGACCTCGACATCGAGCCCGGTAAGGCGGCCAGCGGAGCGGCCCGGGTCGGAGACAGTCGCCGATGCCAGCACGAACACTGGCGTCGACCCGTACCGCGCAGCCACCCGTCGCAGCCGCCGCAGTACGTGTGCGACGTGGGAACCGAACACGCCCCGATAGCCGTGACACTCGTCGACCACGACGTATCGAAGGCCCCGCAGGAATGCGGCCCACCGCCGATGGGACGGCAACACACCGTGGTGCAACATGTCAGGATTGGTCAACACGAACGTCGCGTGAGCCCGGACCCAGTCACGTTCGGACGCGGATGTGTCGCCGTCGTACGTGGCGGCGCGTACTCCGGTCAGGTTGAGCGCACGAACAGCGCGGAGCTGGTCGTGCGCCAGTGCCTTGGTGGGAGCGAGATAAAGCGCCCGGGCCGACGCTTGGGCCAGCAGGACACTGAGCACGGGCATGAGGTATCCCAGCGACTTACCCGACGCCGTACCGGTCGCCAGTACGACGCTGCGTCCGCCATGTGCATGCTCGGCGGCGTGCACCTGATGGGTCCACGGCTCATCGATCCCGACGGCACGCAGCCGTGAGACCAGCACGGGATCTGCCCACACCGGCCAGGGAAGCCGCGTACCAATCCGGGCCGGTACATGCTCCACGTGTGTCACGCACCGCCGCCGGCGGGCGTCCGCAAAAAGTCGATCAAGAATCACCGCACCGCGATCCGGTGCGTCTTCGGGCACCACGGTTCCGCCCACAGCAGCTCAGCGTAGGTCAGGACGCCCGAACCCGGGTACCCCGGCTCGGCGGACGTGCTCATCCACCGGGTCTCGCGGCCGGTGACAACCGTTGGACCGCCACTGCGTGGCAACGACAAGCAACCGACGGCACAACCGGTGTCAGGCAAGGAGAACACAAATGGATCACAATGTGATGTCGGATTGCGACGGATGCACGCGGCGACTGTGTCGCGGTGAGCCGGATTGATCCGAGCGTGGGAGGGTAGTGGCGCCGTGATGTCAGCTGTCCAACCGGGCGGCTGTGGAGCACACGCCAGGAGGAACCGTGGACCTGTCTCTCACGACCCGGGTGGAAGGGGACTTCACGATCGTCGTCGTGGGCGGCGAGATTGATGTCTACACCGCGCCGAAGCTGCGCGAGCAGCTCATCGATCTCGTGTCGGGTGGGTCATACCATCTCATCGTCGACATGGAAGGCGTCGAATTCCTGGACTCGACCGGCCTCGGTGTACTCGTCGGAGGCCTCAAGCGAGTCCGCGCACACGAGGGGTCGCTGCGCCTGGTCTGCACCCAGGAACGGATACTGAAAATCTTCCGGATCACCGGTCTGACGAAGGTCTTCCCCATCCATGCCTCCGTCGAGGAAGCGCTCGCAGCGAAGGACTAGGGCCTGTCCGATGACTATTGGTCGATGCGGGCGATGATCCAGAAGGTGGCCCGCCAGGCGTCGGAAGCCGGACGGTCCTATGCTCGGTCATTCCAACTACGCCAGAACGGTCAACTACCCCAGAACACCATCTCCGCATCGAGAGGCAGGTAAGCGACGCATGGCCACCGTCGAGTTGCGCTTCGCCGCCCTGCCGGGCCATGTCCGCACAGCCAGGATGATCGCGGGTGCGGTCAGTCGACGTTCGGGGGTACCCGACGAGCTCATGGACGAGGTCAAGCTCGCGGTCGGCGAAGCGTGCGCCCGGGCCGTCAGCGTGAACCGCCGGTTCGACCCACAGGCCCTCGTGATTGTCCGGGTCGGTGATGATGACGACGTGTTCGAAGTATCGGTGTCCGACTGTGGGCCGGGAGGTGGCCGGATTTCGCCCGCTTACCCCGACGGTCGGGTCTCCACGCCAGCACCGATCAATATCGACTGCGCTCAGGCCGACGATGAAATCAGTGACGAGCTGTCCTCGGTGGTTCCCACCGGGCTCGGTCTCGCCCTCATCCAGGGCCTGGTGGATGACGTCACCATTGCCGCGCGGCCAGACTCGGCCGGAACGGTTGTCACGATGCGCTGGCCGATCAGTAAGACGGCGGACAGATCGATCCTGGCGATCTGACCCCGGTCCGCCACCGCCGAGGCCGTCCTGGACCACCAGACGAGCCAGTGCACAGCTTTGCCTCGACAGCTTCATCCACCATAGCTACCCGAATGACCTGCGCCACGTGTCAAACCGTAACATTCACCCACCGGGGTCACTCGAAAAGCGAGCGCGTGTTACAGCCGTATGGATAGACTGCGCCGCATCGCACACTCGGTCGATCAGGCCGGGTGGGATGCCGTGAGTGCTCCCCATGGTACCGGACGGAGGTTCGGGGGGAACGCGGGCCAGCGCGCTAGTTGCCGTATATCGGTGCGACAGCGGGCCGGGTGACCACCCGGGCCTGTCCCAGCCGGCAGTCATGCCGGCAATCGCGCCCCATGCGTCGACGTATGCGCATGCCCGGCGTCCCTTCACACCCGGACGGTGACCTCGGTGACGTCGTCAGGTGCGACGTCGGGCCGTGCACGCCCATCGCGACGCCATAATGGCGCCGGGCGAACACGGAGGGTGCACCGACCTGACCGGGAGGGCCCATGGTCCCGCTCCAAGCCGAGGCAGGTACGAAGCCAAGTGCTGTCGCCATTGAACTTAGCGGAGGTCAGCTCGGACTGGTCGCTGGTGTGGCAGCCGTCGCAGCGATCGCATTGGTAGTTGCCGGCTACCTGGTCCGCGAGGTGCTCGCCGCGAGCCAGGGAAGCCCCCAGATGATCGAAGTCGGTCGCGCCGTTCAGGAAGGCGCCGTAGCCTACCTGCGCCGGCAGTTCATCACAGTGGCGGGCTTCGTCGTCGTGATTCCCTTCGTGCTGCTACTGCTGCCGGCGGACACTACCGGCGCCCGGGTGGGACGTTCGGTTTTCTTCGTCCTCGGGGCCGTCTTCTCCGCGCTTGTCGGCTTCGTCGGCATGTCGCTTGCCACCCGGGCGAACACCCGTACCGCCGCCGCAGCCATCCACCAGGGGGAGCGCGCCGCCATGCGGATCGCCTTCCGCACCGGCGGCGTGGTCGGGATGTTCACGGTCGGTCTTGGGCTGCTCGGAGCGGCGGTCGTCGTGCTGGCATTCCGTGATACGGCCCCGCAGGTCCTGGAGGGATTCGGGTTCGGCGCCGCACTGCTGGCGATGTTCATGCGAGTCGGTGGAGGTATCTTCACCAAGGCTGCGGACGTGGGAGCCGACCTCGTCGGCAAGGTCGAACAGGGCATCCCCGAGGACGACCCGCGCAACGCGGCCACGATCGCCGACAACGTGGGCGACAACGTCGGTGACTGCGCCGGCATGGCCGCCGACCTGTTCGAGTCCTATGCGGTGATGCTGGTCGCCGCGCTGATCCTCGGGGTCAAGGCCTTCGGCGAAAACGGACTGGTCTTCCCACTGCTCGTGCCGGCTGTGGGCGTACTCACCGCGATCATCGGAATCTTCTCGGTCGCCCCCCGCGCCGGTGACCGCAACGGCATGGCGGCGATCAACCGGGGCTTCTTCATCTCGGCCCTGGTCTCCGCCGTCGGGGTCATCATCGTTTCGTTCGCCTACCTGCCGGACAGCTTCTCCGGTTTCCCCGGTCTTGAAAACAGCAGCCAGAGCGGCAACCCGCGGTTCATCGCGATCACCGCAGTCCTCATCGGCATCGTGCTGGCCGCAGCCATCCAGCTACTCACCGGATACTTCACCGAAACCAACCGCAGACCGGTCCAGGACATCGTGAAGGCGTCCACGACCGGTCCCGCCACCAACATTCTTTCCGGCATCGGGGTCGGGCTGGAGTCAGCCGTCTATTCGGCGTTGCTCATCAGCGCGGCGGTGTTCGGCGCATACCTGCTCGGATCCGGCAGTACCACGGTGGCACTGTTCGCCGTAGCTCTGGCCGGCACCGGCCTGCTGACGACAGTCGGAGTGATCATCGCCATGGACACCTTCGGGCCTGTCAGCGACAACGCCCAGGGCATTGCCGAGATGTCCGGTGCAGCCGCGGACGGCGAGGGTGCCGCGATCCTCACATCCCTCGACGCGGTCGGTAACACCACCAAGGCCATCACCAAGGGCATCGCGATCGCCACCGCGGTGCTGGCCGCCACCGCCTTGTTCGGATCGTTCACCGACACGGTCAACGCGGCACTCATCAGCGCCGGCCGGACTGTCGAGGGCTCGCGTACCCTCAATATCGCCTACCCCGATGCGCTGGTCGGACTCATCATCGGTGCCGCGGTCGTGTTTCTGTTCGCCGGACTCGCGATCAATGCGGTCGGACGCGCCGCGGGGCGGGTGGTCGAGGAGGTACGTAACCAGTTCCGAACGAAGCCAGGGATCATGGCCGGCACCGAGAAGCCCGACTACGGTGCCGTCGTCGACATCTGCACCCGGGACTCCCTACAGGAGTTGATCACTCCAGGCACGCTTGCGGTTCTCGCTCCGATCGCAGTTGGCTTCGGCCTCGGTTACCCGCCACTGGGTGCATACCTTGCCGGAGCGATCGCCGGCGGCGTCCTCATGGCCGTCTTTCTCTCGAACTCCGGTGGGGCCTGGGATAATGCGAAGAAATTCGTCGAGGACGGCAACTACGGCGGCAAGGGTTCCGATGTCCACGCCGCCACGGTCATCGGCGATACCGTCGGTGATCCGTTCAAGGACACCGCGGGGCCTTCAATCAATCCTCTGATCAAGGTAATGAACCTGGTCAGCCTGCTGATCGCACCATCTGTGGTGAAGTACTCGGTTGGTGCTGACGAGAACAAACCACTACGGATCGCCATCGCACTCGTGGTTGTCGCGGTGATTGCCGCAGTGATCATCTATTCGAAGCGACGCAGTACCGCCCTGGCGGTTGTACCGTCAGTGACCGAACAGCGCGCAGCCGCCAATCCAAAGGCAACGGTGTAGCCCATCCCTTCGACGGCGTCCGCCCGGCCCACGGGCGGAGGCGCAACCACCACCATCGCGGAGCGCGGCTATCCACCGGCGGCGATTAGGAGCGGTTCGAGGCCGCCTGGTCGGACACCGACAGACCTGTGGGCGCGACACGGCGTACGGTCTCCTGCGGCGTCCACAACACCGGACGCCGCAGGGGCCGCCGCGCGGCCGGCTGACATACCGGTGTGCGTCGACCTACTGTCGAGACATGGACCCGGGGCTTGGCAATGAGCCCAGGGCCGGTTTCCACCGGCGATTCAGCCGTCCGCACCACGCCCGCCGCAGCACGCCCGACGCACCACGCCCGCCGCACCACGCCCGACGCACCACGCCCGACGCAGCACACCCGCCGCACCACGAGCCGCAATGCCGAAGTCGAACCACCCCCCTGCAACGAGGAGAGAAGTGCCCCCGCGCACGAAGCCGACAAACAGCGGGACGCGCCGGTCGAGCGCCGGGTCATCGACACCCGTCGTCGAACCCACGGCTTTCGACACCGGCGCCGCGCCCCACACGGACGCCCACACCGACGCCCAGACGGACGCCCAGACGGACACGGACATGTCCGGCAACGGCGCCGCGTCCCGTCCCAGCACACGTACGAACACGCGTGGTAGCCGATCCAGCACCTCGACGAGCGCTCCCACCACGACCGGAACCCGGCTGGTGATCGTCGAGTCGCCCGCGAAGGCGAAGACCATCGCCGGATACCTCGGCCCCGGCTGGCAGGTCGAGTCCAGTATCGGGCACATCCGGGACCTGCCGCGTAACGCCGAGGAGGTGCCGGTCGCGTACAAGAGCAAACCGTGGGCGCGGCTCGGGGTGGACGTCGACAACGGCTTCGAGCCGCTCTACGTCGTTACCCCCAACAAGAAATCCCAGGTCAGCAAGCTCAAAGCCCTGGTCAAGGACGCCAGCGAGCTCTACCTCGCCACAGATGAGGACCGCGAGGGCGAGGCGATCGCCTGGCACCTGCTGCAGACGCTGAAGCCGACCGTGCCGGTGAAGCGAATGGTCTTCCACGAGATCACGCCGCAGGCCATCCAGCGAGCGGTGGACAACCCGCGCGAGATCAACGAGAACCTCGTCAACGCCCAGGAGACGCGGCGGATCCTCGACCGGCTCTACGGCTATGAGGTCAGCCCGGTGCTGTGGAAGAAGGTGATGCCGAGGCTGTCGGCGGGCCGGGTTCAGAGCGTGGCAACCCGCATCCTGGTGGAACGCGAACGCGCCCGGATGCGCTTCACCTCGGCCGAGTACTGGAACATCGAAGGTGTCTTCGGTGCGCTGGCCACGGGTGAGGGTGGTTCGCAGGGCCGGGCCGCAGCCGCCCAGGCACCCGACGCCACTCCACTGCCGGCGAACCTGGTCGCGCTCGACGGCCGCCGACTGGCCACCGGACGCGACTTCGCCGCCTCCGGCGAGCTCACCTCCGCGGACGTGGTGCGGCTCGACGAGCCCGCGGCGCGCGCCCTGGCCGGCCGGCTCGCCGACGCCGTCTTCACGGTCCGGTCGGTGGAGACCAAGCCGTACCGCCGCTCGCCCTACCCGCCGTTCATGACGTCCACCCTGCAGCAGGAGGCCGGCCGCAAACTGCGCTTCTCCAGCCAACGAACGATGCAGGTGGCACAGAAGCTGTACGAAAACGGCTATATCACCTATATGCGTACGGACTCGACGAACCTGTCCGAAACCGCGCTCGCCGCCGCCCGGGACCAGGCCCGGACTCTCTACGGGCCGCAGTACGTGCCCGAGCGGCCCCGCACCTACACGAAGAAGGTCAAGAACGCCCAGGAAGCGCACGAGGCGATCCGTCCGGCCGGGGATCACTTCCAGACCCCCGGTGAGGTGCGCACCGCACTCCGGGACGACATCGACGGCTATCGGCTCTACGAACTGATCTGGCGGCGGACAGTCGCCAGCCAGATGGCTGACGCCCTCGGTACGTCGGCGACGATCCGGCTCGGTGGGGCATCCAGCGCCGGGGAGGACGCCGAGTTCTCGGCATCGGGAAAGGTCATCACCTTCCCGGGCTTCCTGCGCGCCTACGTCGAGGGTGCCGACGACCCCGATGCGGAGCTTGAGGACCGTGAACGCCGCCTGCCAGACGTCCGCCAGGGCGACCGATTGGCCACCCGCGAGCTGAACCCGCGCGGGCATACCACCAACCCGCCGCCGCGCTTCACCGAGGCGAGCCTGGTCAAGACCCTCGAGGAACTCGGCATCGGGCGACCGTCCACCTACGCATCGATCATCGGGACGATCCAGGACCGCGGTTACGTGTGGAAAAAGGGCAGCGCGCTGATCCCCAGTTTCGTCGCGTTCGCTGTCGTCGGCCTGCTGGAAGACCATTTCGGCCGGCTGGTCGACTACCGCTTCACCGCCTCGATGGAAGACGATCTCGACGCCATCGCGGCCGGTACGTCGGCGTCGATCGACTGGCTAACCCGCTTCTACTTCGGCTCGGACGCGGGCCAGCCCGGCGGTGTCGCGCGTTCGGGTGGCCTCAAGCACCTGGTCAGCGAGCGGCTCGGGGAGATCGACGCCCGCGAGGTGAACTCGATCCCGCTGGGTACGGCGGACGACGACCAACCCGTAATGATCCGAGTCGGCAAATACGGCCCGTATGTCCAACACGGCGACCAGCGGGCCAGCGTCCCCGAAGATCTTGCTCCAGACGAACTCACCGTGGCCAGGGCGATGGAGCTGCTCGGCGCGCCGAGCGGGGACCGGCCCCTTGGCACCGACCCGGCCAGCGGCGCGGCCGTCACTGTCAAGATCGGACGTTTCGGTCCGTACGTCAGCACGGACGAAGACCCGCCACGCCGGGCGAGCCTGCTGGCCACGATGTCCCCCGAGACGGTCACCCTCACCGAGGCCCTCAAGCTGCTCACCCTGCCCCGATCACTGGGCGTTGCCCAGGACGGCGAAGAGGTGACGGCCCAGAATGGCCGGTACGGACCGTACGTCAAGAAGGGGTCGGAGAGCCGGTCGCTGGAGTCGGAGGAGCAGCTGTTCAGCGTGACGTTGGATGAGGCACTGGCGCTGATCGCCCAGCCGAAGGCACGGGGACGCAGGCAAGCCGCGCAGAGCCCGCCCCTGCGCGAACTGGGCGCAGATCCTGCCACCGGTGCGCCGATGGTGCTGCGTGAGGGCCGATTCGGCCCGTACGTCACCGACGGTGAGACAAACGCGAGCCTGCGCAAAGGCGATGAGGTCGCGTCGATCACCGTGGAACGGGCAGCCGAACTGCTCGCCGACCGCCGGGCCCGCGGACCGGCGACGCCCAGACGGCGGACGGCCCGCGCCGCCGGATCAGGCAGCGCCGCCGGATCAGGCAGCAAGGAGCCGGCCGTTCCGAAGACCGGCACCACGAAACGGGCCACCACCAGGAAAACCCCGGCCAAGAAGGCCGCCACCGAGAAGACCACGACCGGGCCGGACGGCGGCACGTCCAGTGCCCCGTCGACCCAGCCGCGCCGGACGGACTGATGGGCATTCCGGTAGACGGCGACGCCGGCCCGCCACGCTCGCAGACGACCCCACTGGTGTCGTCGGATGTCGGCGGGCCGTCTACCGGCAGCACGGCGCCACTCGCCAGCCCTGATGATCCGCATCAGCACACCGAAGGAGATTTTCGCGCGGTCCTGCGGATCGCGCAGTTCCGCCGGCTCTGGCTGGCGCTGGCCCTGTCCAGCCTGGGTGACTGGATGGGCCTGCTCGCGACGACGGCCCTGGCCAGCTCGTTGCGAGCGAGCTTCTCCGACAAGGCGTTCGCCATCGGCTCCGTACTGATCGTCCGACTGCTGCCCGCGCTGATCCTCGGACCGTTCGCCGGTGTCGTGGCCGACCGACTCGACCGGCGGTTGACGATGGTCGTCGCGGACATCCTGCGATTCGGGTTGTTCCTGTCCATCCCATTGGTTGGGACGCTGACCTGGCTGCTCATCGCGTCACTCCTGATCGAGTGCGTGAGCCTGTTCTGGAACCCGGCCAAGGACGCGAGCGTGCCGAACCTGGTACCCGCGCGCCGGCTCGCGGCGGCGAACACGCTGAGTCTGATCACCACGTACGGCTCGGCGCCACTGGGTGCAGCGATCTTCTCACTGTTGGCCACCCTGTCGCGTGCGTTGGCGTCCGGCGTGTCGTTCTTTCAGACCTCCCCGCTGGACCTCGCACTCTTCTTCAACGCGGCGACGTTCCTGGTATCAGCGATCGTGATCTTCCGGCTACGCGGGATCGGCCGGGCCGAGCACCAACGCACCGACCAGCATCTGGGCCTGTGGTCGTCGATCACGGAAGGCTGGCGGTTCGTCGGCCACAACCGGCTGGTCCGCGGTCTGGTGATCGGTATTCTCGGCGGGTTCGCCGGAGCCGGGTGCGTGGTGGCGCTCGGGCGACTCTACGTCCAGATTCTGGGCGGCGGTGACTCCGCGTACGGCGTCCTGTTCGGTGCGGTGTTCGTGGGGCTTGCCGCCGGGATGGCGCTGGGACCGCGGCTGCTCGGTGACTTCAGTCGCTCCCGTCTCTTCGGCCTGAGCGTCACCGCCGCCGGGGTGGCCATGCTGGCGGTGGCGGTCATGCCCAACCTCGTGCTGGCCTGCGTCGTTGTCGTCCTCGTCGGCATGTTCGCCGGGATCGCGTGGGTAACCGGCTACACTCTGTTGCAGGCGGAGGTGAGCGACGAGCTGCGCGGGCGGACATTCGCGCTGGTCCAGTCCCTGGTCCGCATTGATCTGCTACTGGTGCTGGCCGCCGCGCCCGCGCTGGTGGGCCTCATCGGAGCACACCGCATCAGCCTGTGGGGCAGCGTCCATCTCCGCGCCGACGGGGTCACGATCGTCCTGCTCGCCGCCGGCATGCTCGCGGTGGCCGTCGGCCTGTTCGCTTACCGGCAGATGGACCAACGCTCGGGCATCGCAGTCCTGCCCGAACTCTGGAACGCCCTGCTGGGACGTGGCAGCACACCGCTACGCCCTCGCCACGCCGGTCTGTTCGTAGCCCTCGAAGGCGGTGAGGGATCCGGCAAATCCACCCAGGTCGAACGGTTGGGATCATGGTTGGCGTCGTCCGGACGCGAAGTTGTGATCACCCGCGAACCGGGTGGGACCACCATCGGCGCTACGCTGCGGGACCTGCTGCTCGACCCCTCGGTACGGCTGCACCCGCGCACCGAGGCGCTGCTCTACGCCGCGGACCGCGCCGAGCATGTCACCCGGGTCATCGAGCCGGCACTGGCCCGGGGTGCGATTGTGATCAGCGACCGCTTCATCGACTCGTCCATCGCCTATCAGGGCGCCGGGCGCCGGCTCGGGGCGGACGAGGTCGCGGCGCTGTCGCGGTGGGCCACCCAGGCCCTGGTCCCCGACCTCACGATCCTGCTCGACCTGCCCGCCGAGATCGGCCTGCGTCGGGTCCGGGAACGGGTCGGTACGTTCGGCTCGAGTGTCGATCCGGCCGGGCCGGCGACCAAGCCCACGGCCGGCCTCGACCGGATCGAGGCGGAACAGGTCGCCTTCCACGAACGGGTGCGCGACGGGTTTCGCCGGCTCGCCGACAGCGCGCCCGGCCGCTATGTGGTCCTCGACGGGAACCGGCCGCCGCAGACACTGCACAGTGAGATCCGCCACGTCATCAGCGAGCGGCTGCGCACTGATCTCGACCCGGTTGCCGCGGACCCACACATGCAGCCCACACCGGCCGAGACCGTGCGGCCAGACAGCGTGCGGCCAGACAGCGTGCCACCGAACAACATGCCAATAGACACCGTGCCACCAACATCCGTAGCACCCGGCATGCCGCCCGATCGCGCAACAACGAAGAGAGCCCCATCGGCCCGGTAGCTCCTCCCGACCGTCTCCCGACCGTCCAGACGGCGCTTCGCCGGTCGCCGGACGGCCCGCCGGTAACCGCCGACCAACGGAGTCGGACAATGGACCGGTGAGCGTCTGGGATGTCCTGATCGGCCAGGCTCCGGTCGTCGAGATCCTCGCGGGCGCGGCCAGCGCGGCCGCCGGGGTGACCGCGACTGATGCCCGTCCCGCGGCCCGTGCAAGCATGACGCATTCATGGCTGTTCACCGGCCCCGCGGGCGCTGGGCGTTCGATGGCGGCGCGCGCCTTCGCCGCGGCGTTGAACTGCAAAAATTCACCCCCAGGATGCGGTGAGTGCAACGGGTGTCACACCGTACTGACAGACACCGCGGCCGATCTGCGGACCGTGCGTCCAGAAGGCCTGTCGCTGGGAGTCAAGGACATCCGGGAGCTCGTCCGCGATGCAGCCAGCGCACCGACATCCGGCCGCTGGCGGGTCCTGCTGCTCGAGGACGCCGACCGGCTCACCGACCAGGCCGCCAACGCGCTGCTCAAGGCGCTGGAGGAGCCCGCCACACGGTCGGTGTTCCTGCTGTGCGCACCGTCGGTCGACGACGTCCTGCCGACCGTGCGGTCCCGCTGCCGGGTGGTCGCGCTGCGCCTTCCCACCCCCGCGCAGGTCGCCGGCATGCTGGAGCACGACGGGGTGGATCCCGCTCAGGCCCGGCTCGCGGCCCAGGCGACCATGGGCGATGCGGACCGAGCCCGGGCGCTGGCCACCGACGAGGCGACGCGGCTCCGGCGCGCCGAGGTGCTGCGCCTCCCGACCCGCCTGCAACGCACCGGGGACTGTCTCGCCGCGGCCGCGGACCTGGTGGCGGCGGCGAACGCCGACGCCGAAGCGGCGAACACGACCCGCGACGACGCTGAGACCGACGCTCTGAAGACCGCGCTCGGTGTGGGTGCGACATCCGCCGGGACGACGGCGAAACGCGCTCGGGCGCCGAAGCCCGGTGCAAAGGCCCGTGCCCTGACCGTCCGGGGCGCCACCGGAGCTCTCAAGGAGCTGGAGAAGACACAGAAGAGCCGTGGACGACGGACCGTCCTGGACTCCCTTGACCGGGCCCTGCTCGACCTCGCCGGCTGGTACCGCGACGTCCTGGTGCGGCAGCTCGACGCACCGGTCGAGGCGATTCACCCGGACCACGGCGTTGCCGTGGCGGAGGAGGCGCGGACGTCCACCCCGGAGCAGACGCTGCGTCGACTCGAGGCCGTCCTGCGGTGTCGGCGGACCCTGGCGGCCAATCCCGGCCTCGTCCCGCTACTCACCGTAGAAGCACTCACCCTCGATCTGCGGACCGGTTAGAGCGCCCGATGGATATCGGTCGATGCGCCTTCTGGGCATCGAGAGCAGGGACCCGCACGAACTCGAAGCGTTCGGGTGGGGGGCGAAGCGATCGAAGATCCATCGGATAGACCCAAGGTCATGGCCCGCCGCTGCGCAGCCGGCGTTTTCCGCCCATTTTGTCGCCCGACATCAGCGGATACAGTATGATAAGGCAGTAGTCGGTACAGAATTTCCCAGGCCGGATCTATTGATATAAATCAGCCGCCAGGGTGCCATACCTCACATGCGGATGCCGTTCATTTCCGGCCAATATGACCATTATATTCGCACCACTGATTCGCCCGCCGCCGAGGCCGCCCGGCCTCACCACTCCCTGGGGGAATACGACATGGAACGTGGGATTCCGCGCACGGTACGGACCGGAGAAAGTATCTCCCCAGCCGGCTCATCGGCGGCCCGCCGATGAATGGAATCATTCATACCCGGCTCCGCCCCACCGGCAGTCGGATTCTCGGGGTGGGCGCCTACCGGCCCATGAAAGTGGTCCTCAATTCCGAAATCTGCCAACAGATAGAGTCGACACCCGAGTGGATAGAAGCCCGCTCCGGTATTCGTAGCCGGCGATTCGCGACCGCGGATGAATCACTGGGCGCAATGGCTGCAAGCGCCGGTGGAAAAGCCCTGGCCAGTGCCGGAATCGAAGTAGCGGACGTCGGGTGCATCGTGGTCGCCACCATGTCCCAT
>NZ_CAUVXP010000015.1:48538-59693 GCF_963555955.1 Protofrankia sp. Cas3 | reverse complement strand
CCGGAACTACAGTCTGCAGGAGGAAAGCGGCCAGCTGGATGCCTTCGGCGCACCTGAGGTTCGCGTCAACTACTATGACCGGGCAGCTGCGGAATGGGTCAAGGCGAACCAGGCTCGGATAGCTGAGATCGGCGGCCGTGTCCTGTTCCGGGCGCCGCGGCGCCGTGCGGTTTACCGCAACGTGGTCGAAAGCATTGTCGGAACCGTCGCCGACGACCGGCCCGCGACCGTCCCCGAGGACGACCCGCAGGCCGGGGCCGGGGCCGGGGCCGGCGGACGATGAGCGCCGAGGTCGAGCTGTACCGCACGGACGACTATGTCCGGGTCGGTCGGGTGCCGCTCGTCCCGCTGTTGCAGGCCATGTTCGAACGGGTGCTGGGCGAGGCCTTGGTCGGCAGCCGTTTCGAGCTGTCGTTCCTGCCGGTCGCGGACCGCTCCGAGCTGGCGGGTAACCCGTCGGTGGTCAACCTCCGGTCGAGCCACGGCTACGTCCAGGTGCGCATCGTCCGGGATGGTCGGCTGCTCTACCAGCATCCGCACGCGGTCCGGGAGATCATCGCCCGGCCGTTGCAGCGGCTGCTCGCCGAGCAGATACCGGCGGAGACGCACTGGGGGTTCGGTATCCGCGGCCCGGGATTCGATCGGGTGGCACTCGTCCGGCCCGCCCCGGAGGTCGAGGGTCGGGTCGAGGTGACGGTGGGTTCCGGCAGGCCGAGACTCTTCCATCTGGAGGAGATCCACGAGCCCGATCCCCCGACCGCGACCCTCGCTGAGCTCGGCGCCGACATGGCCGCGATACCCGGTGCGGAGGCGGCGGAGGCGGCACCGGCGGCCTCGCCGGGAGTCGCGGTGGTGGTCGACCGTGACGTCGCGGACGCCCTGAAACACCGGATGACGTTCTCGACCGAGGTGGAGGAGGGTGGTTTCCTCGCCGGTCACGTCTACCGTGACGCCGACCGCCCCGGCAGCCACCTCGTGAAGATCACGGCGGCGATCCCGGGGGAGCGGACCGGCGCGTCGCTGCTGCACTTCACCTTCACCGGCGAGAGCTTCCTGCGGATCAACGAACAGCTGGCCAGGAGCGGCCGGGACGAACGGCTCGTCGGCTGGTACCACACCCATCTGTTCCCGGCCACCAGCGAGATCGGGCTGTCATCGATCGACGTCGAGCTGCACACGACCACGTTCCGCCGGCCCTGGCAGGTCGCCGGACTGGTCAACATCGACCGGCATGACCGGGATGACCGAGTGCTGCGCTTCTACCACGCCGAGGCTGCCGAGGCCGGGGCTGGCGCACCCGACGCCACCGCAACCGAGGACATGGTGCTCGCCTCCTACTGGGTGGCGACCGGATGACGGTGCCCATCAGATGAACAGGGCTGCCGGATGAACAGGGCTGTCGGATGAACGCGGAGACGACCGCGTGCCGCGTGCTCGCCTGGGCCGGTGACACCGCCGGATGGTCGGCGCCACCGCCGGTCGGCCCGTTGCGGGAAACCGGCGCGCTCGCCCATCCCGCCGCGGCAACCCTGACGGCGCTGCGGGAGCTGACCCGCGACACGGCCGCGAGGCTCGGGGCGGGATCACCCCCGTTCGCAGACCGGTCGCCGGTCGGTCCGGGGGCGCTGCTGCTGGCCGCCGCGGTCGGCGGGCGGGCTCAGGCTGGCCCGGCGCGGGCGCTCGCCGAAGCGGCCCCGGCACTGCGACCGGCGACCGATGGCTGGGCCGACGCCCTCGCCCGGCATGCCGTGGTCGCGCCGACGCTCGCGGCGTGCCGGGCCGTGCCCGAGCTGGCAGACACGCTGCTGCGGGCGTCCACGCTGACCGCCGTGCTGTTCCGGCCGGCGGCCAGCCGGGTGAGCGCCGGTGCCACCGCGACGGAGGTCGCGGCCGCCACCGATCTGCTCGGTCGACCGCGCGGGCGGGCGGTGCTGACCGCGGCGCTCGCCGGATGGTCACCGGACCCCGCGGTGCTCACCTGGCGCGCGGAACTGCTGACCCGGCTGTCCCACGATCATCCGGGCGTCGTGCTCGACACCTACCTGCTGGCCCGGCTGCGCCACGGCGCCGACTGGGACCGCCGGTTGACCTGGGCGGCCAGGGCGCTGTCCGGTTTCGGTCTGCCCGACGACCTGCCCGTCGCCACCGTCGGATTCTGGGCGCCGCTGGCCGCCCTGAACCAGCGGGACCCGGAACTGATCCGCTCCCGGACGCTCCTGGACGGCCACCGCGACGCGCTGAACCTCGTCCGGCGGTACCGGCTCGGCCTGTCGGCAGGCGCGGCATGAGCGGCCGGATGCGCAGCCTGACGCTCGTCCCGCTGGACCGGACGGCGTTCCACGACCGCTACGTGCTGGCCGGGACCGACGAGCCGGATCTCACCCTCGGTGAGCTGCTGGCCGATCTACCGGCGTTCAGTCGCACCCAGCTGACTCCGGACTATCTGGATGTGCCGGTCGGGCGACTCGTCCTGGAACTGGTCGAATTTGACCCGTCGACCCCGCTCTATCCCCCTCCCGGCCTCGACCTGACGACCCTCGTCGCGGCCCGCTCACCCCAGGACAGCGGGCCGACAACCGGGATCGGCCCCGCTGCCGACGCCGGGGCCGGCATGGCCGGACAGGGCGTGGCCGCGGAACTGGGCCATCCGGAGACGCTGAGCGAGCGGGAAGCCGTCCTGATCGCGCATGATATGGAGATCAACCGGGCCGTCGCGTACCTGGAAAGCGGCCTGTCCGTCCTCATCCGGTGCGAGAAGTTGCTGGTCGAACACCTGGCGCACGAGATCGCCGGGCGGTCCGGCCGGTCGGCGCGGATGCTCCGGCTCGGCGGCGGGTCCGCAGCGGCCGGGATGGCGCCGGGAATGGCGAGCGGCCTGGGGGATGCGACCCCGCTCGGCGGCGGGCGCCGCGCCGAACTGCTGGCCGCACTGCAGGCTGCGGTCACCGATGCCAAGCCGGGTGACGTGGTCGTCGTGCCGCACCTGGATCTGCTGGCCGGCGGCACTGACGCGACGCTGACGAGCGAGGCCCGCGAGCTGACCGACGTCCTCTACGAGCGCAGCGCGTGCGTGCTGCTGGCGTTCACCGACCCGTCCCTGGTGATCCCCGAGGTGCTGGCCAACCGGTTCGCGGTGCGGTTGTCGATCGAGATCCTGCCCCGGGAGGTGACGACCCGCTCCGGCGAGCGGGTGCCGGTCGGCCGGGCGCTGGTCACCCGCGCAGAGGCTGAGCTGTTCGACGGTTTCGACGCGACCGACCTGTACAAGTACGTGGCCGGGATGAACGCCGTCCGGTTCCGCAACGCCCTGCGGTTCGCCTACCACCAGCATCGGCCGGCGATCGGCGCGGCTCGGCGGCCGACCTTCGTAGACCTGCGCCACGAGCTGCGGGTGTTCAAGGCCCGCACATCCAGCTCGTTCGAGGTGCCGAACGTGCCGTTCTCGGCGATCGGCGGCTATGGGGACGTCAAGGCCGAGCTGGAACGGGCGCTGACCATCGTCGGCGGTGCTGTCGACCTGCCCGAGCATCTGCGCCACGACCTGGTGCCACGCGGGTTCATCTTCCACGGCCCGCCGGGAACGGGCAAGACGCTGTTCGCCAAGGCCGTGGCCGCCCGCCTGGCCGCCACGATCCTGGTGGTCAGCGGGCCGGAGGTCACCGACATGTATGTCGGGGAGAGCGAACGCAAGGTCCGTGAACTGTTCGCCGAGGCCCGCCGCAACGCCCCGGCCGTGGTCGTCTTCGACGAGTTCGACTCGATCGCGGCCAGGCGCTCCGGCCGGGACGACGGCGGCAGCCGGGCGGGCAACGCGATCGTGGCCCAACTGCTCACCGAGTTGGACGGTTTCCGGCCCGAGGTGCCAGTTCTGATCATCGGTACGACCAACCGGATCGATCTGATCGATGACGCTTTGCTGCGGCCGAGCCGGTTCCGGCCGATCAGAATTGACCTTCCGCAGGAGGATGCCCGCCGGGAGATCGTCCGGGTGCACGCCGACCACTTCGGTATTCCGGTGAGTCCAGCGCTGGTGGACGGCATTGCGCGGGTCACCGAGGGGCTCAACGGCGACGAGATCCGCTCGGTGTTCCGCGACGGCCGCGCCGACGAGCTGGTCGGAGCCGACCGGCGACGCGCCGACGCCCGCCGGCTCGGCGAGCTGATCGGGGCGCTGAAGGCGGCCCGCGGGCAACGGGAGCGGGAGAAGAACCCCCGGCTCGGTCGTTCCGGTGACGGCCAGCGCCGGGTGACCCTGGTCGTCACGCCCACCGGCGCCACGGCGAACGCCGGCGCCACACTCACCAACGCCACGGTGACTGCCGGCCCGATCAGGCTCACCGGGGTCGCCATGCGCGCTAGCGCCACGGAAATGGTTCCGATCGTCACCAATGGGGAAGAGATCGCCGCGTCATGACCACGACGACACCAGTGCTGGGCCAGCCGACCAGGGTGCTGGCCCGGACCTTCGCCACCCGGCTCCACGACGTCAAGCAGAGCTTCGTCGGCCGGGACGAAGCGGTCGACCTGGTCGCGCTGGCCGTCCTGTGCCGTGAGCACGTCCTGCTCGTCGGGCCGCCCGGAACCGCCAAGACCAGCCTGCTGGAACGCTTCCGGCGGATGCTCGACGCCCGCTACTTCAGCTACCTGCTCACCCGGTTCACCGAACCCGCCGAGCTGTACGGGCCGGTCGACATCCGACGGTTCCAGACCGAGGGTGTCTACCAGGTCAACACGGCCGGGATGCTCCCCGAAGCCGACATCGCGTTCCTGGACGAGGTGTTCCAGGGCAGCTCGGCGATCCTCAACACGCTACTCACCCTCATCAACGAGCGGACCTTCCACAACGGCGCCCAGGCCGTCCCGGCCAACCTGATCACGCTGCTCGGGTCGTCCAACGACATCCCGGACGACCCGGTGCTGGCCGCGTTCAGTGACCGGTTCCTGCTGCGCTGCCGGCTCGACTACGTGCCCGACGACGACATCGAGGATGTTCTCGCGCTCGGCTGGCGGGGCGAACAGACTCTGATCAACCTTGCCGGCGTTCCCGGTCCGTCCGGTCCGTCCGGTCCGTCCGGTCCGTCCGGTCCGTCCGGTCCGTCCGGTCCGTCCGGTCCGTCCGGTCCGTCCGGACGGCTGGACGAGCCGGCCGCGCGGACCCGGGTCGGTTTCAGTCTCGCCGACCTGCTGACCCTGCAACGCGCCGTCGCCGACATCGACCTGACCGCTGTGCGCGGACCGTTCGCCCGCATCGTGCGCTCGTTGCGCGCCGAGGGCGTCGCCTTCTCCGACCGGCGCGCGGTGAAGGCGCAGAAGACGTTCGCGGCGTCCGCGCTGCTCGCTGGACGCGCCGCCGCCGAGCTCGCCGATCTGGCTCCGCTCGTCCACCTGTGGACGAACCCGCGGGACGAACAGACGATGCGCCGGATCGCCGCCGACGCAGGCGTTCCCGTCGACCAGCCGGGCCACACCGTCCGCAGCCTCGGCGAGCTGCGGATCGACCTCACCGAGCTGGTCGGCCAGCGCGAACGGGTCGCCGGGGCCGAGGAGTTCAAGGAGCTGCTGCGGCGCGGTCAGCGGCTCGCCCTGGAACTGCGCCGCGAGCATCCCGACGCCCGCGACCTGCTCGCCGGCGTCCAGCAGCATCAGCGGGAGACGCTGACCATCTTCCGGGAACGATTCGCCGAGGAGGGGCTGGTCGATGTGTAACCCACGTCGGGTCCGCGTCCGCGCCACCCGTGATCTGACCGACGCGTGGGAGCAGGAGGTCCGCCGCCAGGTGACCCGGCGTGGACAGGCCGTCGGGGACGCGCGGGTCCGCGAGCCGCTGGGCAGCAGCATCGGCGCGCCCACCCTGGCCGCGCTGACCGGCGTGCTTGCCCGGACGTCCGGGTGGGAACGGGATGGCGAGTCGTTCCGACACGCCCTCGACGGCGGCTACCTGCTCTACCATCCCGCCACCCGCGAACTGGAGATCGTCGCGGAGGTTGCCGCCGAGGTGGCGGCGTCCGCCGAAGTCGCCACCGTCGTACACGGACAGCTCGCCGAAACCGTCGAAGGTGAGGGCGAAGGCACCTACTACGACGACAACTACGGCGGCCGGACGGAGACCCACGCGCGCCGGGACGCCGAACGCAACGCCGCCCGGGCCGTCGATGCCCAGGTCGACGCGCTGCTCGCCGCCGCCCGGGCGCAGGCCGACGACGCCGAAGGCACCGCTGTGGAAGCCGCCGCCGCGGCCCGCGCGGACGCCGCCCTGGCGCAAGCCGCGACCGCCCGCGTCGAGGCGCTGCGCCGGGAGGCGGCGACCCGGCTGGTCGCCGTCGGCATCCAGGGGCGCAACATCTTCCATCAGGCGCTGGCCGGCGCCTACCGGGACGCGATCCTGGCCTACGCCCGAGCCAGGCGCGCCGAGGGCATCACCTGCTCGGAGAACGGCGGCGTTCTCGACATCGAGTTCGAGCTGCAGATCTGACGGTCTGACGGTCTGATGGCCTGAAGAGCTGTAAATCTGCAAATTCGTGACGGTTCGTGCTGGTTGCGGAACGTGAGGATACGGGGGTGAGAGCATGCGGGTCCGGGTGAAGTTCCGCTACCGCGCCGACACGGGCGAGGTCGAGGTGTTCCGCGTCGAGGACACCGGTGAAGGCGCGCCCGCCATCGACCACGACGCCCGCCACGACCGGGCCGCCGCCGACATCGCGCGCATCGTCGAGAACAGCGCCCTCATCGAGCAGGAAGCTCCGCAGGTCGCACCGGCCGGCCGCGAGCAGGTCGGGCAGCGACCGACCGAGGAGCCCTCGAGCGAACGGGGCGGACAGGCCGAGCGGGCCGAACAGGCCGAACGGGGGCAGCGGCTCCGTGACTGACGCCCCGCTGCTCGACCGGGCCGCGACCTGCTATCTGCGGGCCGGGCAGGTTGCCGAGGCCGCGCGTTGTTATCGGGACGCCGGCTTGTTCCCGCGGTCGGCCGGCCTGTACGCCCAGCTCGGCCGGTACCGGGACGCCGCCGCGGACTACACCGCGGCCGGCCTCGTCCATGTGGCGGCCTGGACACTTGCCCATGTTGTGGGCGACCCGGCCGCCGCCCGCGCATTGCTGCTGGGCCACCCATCCCACCCATCCGGCCAGGCCGGCCAGGCCGAGCCGGCGGTCGCGGCGATGTTCGACGCCCTGTTGCGTCGACTGGTGCTGGCCCGCTGCGATGTCGCCGACGGGCTACCCGACCGGCACATCCTTCCCGTGCTCGCCGACGTCCAGGCGATGCTGGCCGAGCCGCCGGTTACCGAACCCGCCTGGCCTGCGCAATCGGCCTGGCCGGCGCAACCCGCCTGGCCGGCGAACTCCGCCAGCCGCCGGATCGAGGAATGGGCGGTCGCGTTGGCTGAGGTCGCCTACCGCTATGACCAGGTCGCTCTCGTCTTCGCCGCTGCCGTGCGCGGCCGCCGCACCGGCGCGGAACAACGCTGGGCCGCATGGTCGGCGCGGGTGCTGCACACCGAACTGACCCTGCCCTCCGGCGCTGTGTCGACCGGTGCTGTGCCACCGACAGCAGCCGGGGTGTTCTCTCCTGGCGGGCCGTCCGTCGCTGCCGGATCCACGACCAGCCTGTCCGCGGGGTAGCCGATGACCCTGGGTCCTGATGATCGTCCGGCCTCCGGCCAGGGGCGGCGTCCTTTCAGTCTCGACGAGATCCGGCCGGACGAGGTTCCCGTCCCGCAGACATCCCCGCTACCGGAGCCCACGCCCCCGGATGCGATCCCCGTTCCCCAGAACGGATCGACCGTCCGGCCGGAGCCTTCCACCGGACCGCCCAGCCAGCCCGGACCGGACGGGTCCGCTGTGTCCGCCGGCCTTTCTGCGCAGGTGGTGGCACTCGCCGGCAGGTTCGGCTCCGCCTCCGCGGCGCTGGTGTTCGCCGGTTCACTCGTGGCGACCGGGCACCGTGACAACTTCGGGTTCCTGCGGGCCGACGGACCAAACCCGTCGGGCGTCCCGACCGTCGCCGGTTCCGGGAGCTGGTGGGTGGCCGCGGAAATGGACCTCGACCTGGGCCGGGAGCTGGTGTCAACCGCGCAGGGTCGGCTGTATGTCCACGCCGATGGATGGTTCCGGCCGGACCGTGGCTGGGGCGCCATGCCGGTCGCCCCGGTCACACCGGACGGCGACCGTGGGTCGGTGCCCACGTCCGGGCTCCGTCCGGTGAGCGTCGTCGAAGTGGTCCGGACCGCCGGACTCCACCCGGTCGCGGCCGCCACATCCACCGATGCAGTGGTCCTGCTGCCCGGTGCGCTGGCCGGCGAGGTCATCCAACGTGCCCTGGAGCTGGGGCTGTCGGTGAGCTACCGGCCGGTCCGGCTGGGGCCGCTGTTCGACGCCCTGCTGTCCGGTCCTGTGCTGCCCGGGGCTGCTGCCGGACCGTTCGGCGGCGGCCGGGTCGCAACCGAACTGCGGCTGTCCCCTGCATCGGGGGAGACGCTGCCCGCGTCGCTACTGGCTGCGCTCGATCATGACCCGTTCGTGCTGGTCTGCCGGGCCACCGGCGACGGGCTGCTGCTCCAGCACGCCATGGCGTCCGCCCTGCCCGACCCGCTGCTCGCCGACCTGGTGGACGCCGGCACGTGGGTGCTGGCCGACAGCTCCTTCGGCTGCTGGCGGCTGGTCGGCCTGGGCGAGCCCAGCGACGGAGCCGCGCTCGTCCGGCTCGCCGACGGCTACCGGTTGGAACCACCGGACCGGACCATTCCGGTACCGGACACCACGTTGTTGCGGCTGGACGGGCGGCTGGACGGGCAGCCGGTCGCGATCGTGCCGGGCCGCACCAGCGGTGTGGACATCGCCGCGGCGCTCCTCGACGACGCCGATCTCGCCGGCGTCCCGCCGCTGTTGGAGGGGCACCCCCTCGCCGAGATCGCGTTCGTCGTCCGCGGTCGGGACAGGCACCTGTTGCTCGCCCCCGGCGGTTTGCTCGAACGGCTGCCGGTCGGTGAACCGCTGTACCGCCTCGGCCCGGGTCCGCTGTTCCTGCCGGTCGGCTACCGGACGCGCCCGCGACTGCCCGAGAGCGCCCGCCAAGCCCTGTTCGGCGTTGTGGACGACGTTGCCGTGGTGGCGCT
The DNA here is from genome assembly GCF_963555955.1 of Protofrankia sp. Cas3. Taxonomy (NCBI): domain Bacteria; kingdom Bacillati; phylum Actinomycetota; class Actinomycetes; order Frankiales; family Frankiaceae; genus Protofrankia; species Protofrankia sp. Cas3. Next base: position 50,580 of record NZ_CAUVXP010000015.1, on the reverse strand, counting down.
GCCGGACCGGGCCGTCGCCTTTGACCTGCGCGCCCGCCAGCCGGTCTGGACGTTGTGGGCCGGTCCCGGTCCCGATCTGGACCTTCAGCTCCCACCGGAGACCGTCGCGGCGCTGGCCGACGTCGACGCACAGGTCACCCCGCGCCCACCCGAGGTGGTGCCGGTTGCCGCGTCGACACCGCAACCGCCCGCCGGCGGCGTGCAACGCGCCCGAGAGCTGTGGAAAAGGCTGCGCAACCGCGTCCCGGACGCACCGTCGGCACCGCGTACCTGGCTGGATGACGCGCTCGAGGCCGAGCTCGCCGACAACTTTGTCGGGGCTGCCGCGCTCCATGAACGCAACGGTGACCCGCTGCGGGCCGCCCATCTCTACGAACGCGCCGCCCGCCAGAACGGAACCCGAATCTCGCCGTGAGGCCCCACCGTCGTCCGAACCCCGCGCCGGCGGTCGTCCGAACCCCGCGCCGGCGGTCGTCCGAACCCCGCGCCGGCGGTCGTCCGAACGATGTGACTTTCGTGTTGCTCCCATAGCAGTGGATTCACATCCTTCGGCCAGCGAGTCCCGTCGGCGGCTGGTGGTTGTCCAGTCCAGCAGACCCGCCGATGCGGGTCTGGTCGTCGGCGGTCGGTGCCAGCAGGGTGCGGACGGTGTCGGCGAGGGTGGCCGCGTCGGGGTGGGGTGGGAGGTGCCGGTGGTAACGCTGGTCGGTGGTGGGGGTGCTGCTGCCGGGTGCGTCGCCGCCGTCGGGGGTGCCGGGGGTGTGGGTGGTCAGGAGTCGCAGGTGGGGTCCGGGGTGGACGGGGTGGTCGTGGGCGAGGTGATGGTGGGTGAGGATCACGGTGGTGGGGTGAGGGGTGTGCACGGCGGTGCGCAGCGCGGTGTGCAGGTCGGGTGGGTGCAGGGTGCGGGCGGTCCAGATGGTGGTCAGGTCTGCGGGGGTGGTCAGGGGGCGTGGCAGGGCGGGCTGGTCGAGGGTGATGAGGGTGGGGTGCTGGCCTGTGCGCCAGAGGGTGACGGTGAGGAGATGGGCGGCGAGGCGGAGGACGGTTTCGACGGGTCCGAACGTGGGTGGGGTGGTGTCGAGGATGATCGTGACCGGGTGGGGTGGTGCGGTGGGGGTGGCGGTGTGGAGGCGGTAGAGGAGGTCGCCGCGGGCCAGGCGCAGGCTGAAAGCGTCGGCGGGGAGGGCGAGTTGGGACGGCAGCAGGTGGCTGATCGTGCCGTGGTGGGTGATGCCGGCGCTGCCGGGGTTGTGGATGGCGGTGGCGGCATGGTCACGGTGGCTGCCGGTGGTCAGGGTGGTGGTGGCGTCGGCGAGGAGCGTCAGGTGTGTGCCGGTCAGCGGGGGCATGGCCGGGGCGCGGTCGCGGAGCCGTAGCGGCAGGGTGGGGTCGGTGGTGATCGCGTCGGGTCCGATGATGGCGAGGAGGGCGGTCAGTCGCCCGTCGATGCGGTTGGCGGCGGCGACGAGCCGGTCGATGTTCACCGGTGGTGGGCTGGGTGTGCCGGCCGGGCTGTGGAGAGCGGTGTGCAGCATGTCGCGCTGGCCAACCGGGCTGCTGCCCGCCGGTGGCAGATAGGCGGGGTTGGTGTGCAGGTCGGTGGCGAGGAGTGCGGCGAACCCGACACGGGCGGGCGGTGGCCAGGCCAGCTGGCGGAGACGGATGATCCCGGGGTGGGTGGCTAGTGCCCGGATCCGCGGGTCGTACAGCGTGCCGCCCGCATCGCCCAGCTGGCCTGTTCCACCCATCAAATGATCATGGCTGGGTGGGGTGCCGGGCCGGGCGGCTCTACCTGCTGTGATCGCAATCAGGTCGTGGATGGTCGACAGCGGCGGCCACAATTCACCCGCGCCCAGCAGGATCAGACCGGCCGTTTCCGTCTGCCACCGGGACGGGACCGGATCAGCCGTGACGGCCGCATCCGGCCGCGGTGGCGGCACTGTCACGTTCCAGATCCGCACCGTGGCGTCGGCGCTGCCGGTGGCGAGTAGCAGCCGGCCGTCGGGGCCGGTCGCCCACGCCACCGACACGACCGCGCC
>NZ_CAUVXP010000015.1:0-48513 GCF_963555955.1 Protofrankia sp. Cas3 | reverse complement strand
CGCCCACCCCACCGACCAGACCGGGCTGGTGTGGCCGGTGAGGGTGTGCAGGGTGTGGCCGGTGGTCGGATTCCAGATCCGCACCGTGGCGTCGGCGCTGCCTGAGGCGAGTAGTAGCCGGCCGTCGGGGCCGGTCGCCCACCCCACCGACAAGACCGGGCCGGTGTGGCCGGTGAGGGTGCGCAGGGTGTGGCCGGTGGTCGGATTCCAGATCCGCACCGTGGCGTCGGCGCTGCCTGAGGCCAGTAGTAGCCGGCCGTCGGAGCCGGTCGCCCACCCCACCGACCAGACCCAGGCGGTGTGGCCGGTCAGGGTAGCCGATGGTTCGGTGACGACGACGTCACCCGGCCCCCACGGCTCGTCCGACCGCGGAAGATCCCACCGGCGGATCTGGCCGTCATCGCCACCGGTGACGATGATCGGAGTGCCATCGTCGGCGGTGGACGCCGCGACCGTGAGGACGTCGGTTGGGTGGGAAAGAATGTCGATCTGGTCGCCTGCGTCGGCGTCCCAGATCCGGACGTTGCCGTCGTTACCGCCGGAGGCTAACATCCGCCGGCCGTCCGGCCATGGCACCCAGCACACCGTCCACACCGGCGCCCCGTGACCTTCCAGCGTCTGCAGCAGCCGTCCGCTGATGACATCCCAGATTCGCACCGTATGATCGTGGCTGGCCGAGGCTAGCAGCAGTTGGGCGCCCTCGCCCGCGGCGAATGCCAGCGATGTGACCCACCCGGTATGGCCGTCGAGTTCCGCCAGAGGCTCCCAGCCTCGTGCCAGCCTCGGGCTGTCTTCTGGATCCCAGTCCGGCGGGGACCACAGCCGGATCGTCCGGTCGAGCCCGCCGCTCGCGAGCACGGGTTGGCCGTTGACTGCGACCCCGAAAGCGAGTGCCAGCACCCGGTTGTCGTGGCCGGATAACTCACTCGGCATTCCCGTGCGCCATCCATCCACCGTCGATGTCGCCGGCAGCATGTGCTGTGTGTGCACGATGGCGCTGTCCCCCGCGTACGCGAGCAACCACGAGCCGTCCGACTGCCGTGTTGTGGCGACCGCTCGCAGCGCGCCGCCGAGCCAGTCCTGGGTTGGCGCCGCGTCGCCGTCGATGACGGTGACGCGGTTCGTCCCGTCCTCGGACACGGACGCCACCGAACCGCTGCGCCCCAGTTCACAGGCGGCGATCGCGCGCACCTGGGACTCATGCCGGGTAATGGTTCGCGACGCACCGGACCCCTGGGTATCCCACATCATCACAGCGCCGTCGGCACCGCCGGAGACCAGTTGGCGGGAGCCGTCGGCATGATCCACGAACGCCAACGACCACACCTGGCCTACGTGCGACCCGACGACCCGCGGCCGGCGGGGCGTCGGATCGGTCGCGGGAACCGCGGGCTTGTCACCTGTGGTGACGGCGGCAGCCGGTAGCGAGGACGTGACCTCGACATCCCAGATCCGGACGGTCCGGTCGGCGCTGCCGGAGGCGAGGAGTAGCCGGCCGTCGGGGCCGGTCGCCCACCCCACCGAGTTGACCCAGTTGGTGTGGCCGGTCAGGGTGTGCAGGGTGTGGCCGGTGTGCGGATCCCAGATCCGTACCGTGGCGTCGGCGCTGCCTGAGGCGAGGAGTAGCCGGCCGTCGGGGCCGGTCGCCCACCCCACCGACCGGACCGTGCTGGTGTGGCCGGTGAGGGTGTGCAGGGTGTGGCCGGTGTGCGGATCCCAGATCCGCACCGTGGCGTCGTCGCTGCCGGAGGCGAGTAGCAGCCGGCCGTCGGGGCCGGTCGCCCACCCCACCGACCGGACCGTGCTGGTGTGGCCGGTCAGGGTGTGCAGGGTGTGGCCGGTGTGCGGATCCCAGATCCGCACCGTGGCGTCGGCGCTGCCGGAGGCGAGGAGTAGCCGGCCGTCGGGGCCGGTCGCCCACCCCACCGACAAGACCCGGCCGGTGTGGCCGGTCAGGGTGTGCAGGGTGTGGCCGGTGTGCGGATTCCAGATCCGTACCGTGGCGTCGGCGCTGCCTGAGGCGAGGAGTAGCCGGCCGTCGGGGCCGGTCGCCCACCCCACCGACAAGACCCGGCCGGTGTGGCCGGTCAGGGTGTGCAGGGTGTGGCCGGTGTGCGGATTCCAGATCCGTACCGTGGCGTCGGCGCTGCCGGTGGCGAGTAGTAGCCGGCCGCCGGGGCCGGCCGCCCACCCCACCGACCCGACCCAGCCGGTGTGGCCGGTCAGGGTGTGCAGGAGGTGGCCGGTGTGCGGATCCCAGATCCGCACCGTGTCGTCGTAGTTGCCGGTGGCGAGTAGTAGCTGGCCGTCGGGGCCGGTCGCCCACCCCACCGAGTAGACCAAGCTGGTGTGGCCGGTCAGGGTAGCCGGTGGTTCGGTGACGACGATGTCACCCGGCCCCCACGGCTCGTCCCACCGCGGACCCGGCCCGGCCGGCCGCGCGCCGCCCGGCCACGGCGGCATCCCCGACGGATCACCCGTGCGGCCCACGGTGCGGGCATGGGCGACCGCCCAGGCACGCAAGGCACCGTCCACCGGCTGGGCGTTGCTCGAGAAGGCCCCCGAACCGGTCCCCCGTTGCTCGTCCACAACCGCCCCCGTTGCTCACCGGCGTCCCGTCGGCGTCCCACCGGCACTGCCCTGTGACGATCAGCGTAACCCCGCCGACCACACAGCCCACCCGATATCGGGGGCCGGTCAGTGGGCGGCGGGGTCGACGCCGTATCGCTGCGCCAGCAGGCGGAAAACCCGGTTGTGGGGCTGGTCGCGCAGGGCGGAGGTCAGCAACGCCCGGAACGGCGTCGCGACCGCGCCGTTCTCCAGGTCGATGAGAATCATGTTCCAGATCTGCTCGGGTACGGCATTGGCAAAGCCGGGACGCCGCGACCGCGGATAGCCGATACGGCTCAGCATCCGCTCGGCCGCCATGTCGGTGGTGAAACTCTCCGCCAGGGCGGTCAGCAGCGTCTCCCGGTCATCCCGGCTCAATGAGATGTCCACACCGGCCGATCCCGAGGCCGCCCGTGCCGCTGCCGCTGGCTCGGGCCGGTCATCCACCGCAACCGCCTGAAGTGCTCCCGGGCCGGGACGTGCAGGCAGCAGCGGGGGATTCCCCAGCGCAGGTTCGATCTCCAGCGGCCGACCGAGCAGGACCCGCAGGATGGTCTCAAGCCCGGCATCGGAGATCTCATCCACCTGGTAGTGGGTGGTCGAGTAGGGCCGGAGGAACAGCGGGATGTCATCGGCGGTCGCGTCCGGGAGCACGACCGGCAGAACCCGGAGCAGGCCCGCACGCTGGTCGCGGTAGATGACCTCGCGGACCAGGCCGGCCTCCCACTGCACCCCACGACCGTCGTCGGCGGCGGCATCCCCGTCGGCCCGACGCCGATACGCGGGTGATGCGATCACCAGGATGAAGTCGGCCGCGCGGATCTCCCGCTCCATCCACAGGGTCCAGTCCTGCCGCCGCTGGGACGCGGGCAGGTCGCACGTCGCGTCGATCCCACGCATGCGCAGAAACCAGTAGAGCTCCCGCACGGACTCGTCGTGTCCCGCGGACTCCTGCGTCCCGCCAGCGTGCGCGTAGGAGATGAACACCCTCGGCGGACGTTCTGTCCCCGCGTCGACATTGGCACCGGCTTCGGCGCCGGCACTGGCTTCATCGCTCACGCACACCTCCTGCTGCGGACAGGCAGGCAAATCGTAGCCATCACCCCGGCTTCATCTGCTCCCTCGCGTCCCTCGCGGAAGGCACGTGGCTCCGGCCGCTGGAGGTCAGGCCGGCGGTAGTCGGGTTAGCGGTAGTCGGGGTTGGGGTAGTCGTCCCGGCAGCCGGCGTCCCAGGCCGAGCGTTGGTTGCCGTGCGTGGGGATGCCGCCCGCGTCCTTGAGCATCTTCGCCAGGTGCAGCAGGTTCCAGGTCATGAACGCGGTGTTGCGGTTGGTGAAGTCGTTCTGCGGTCCGCCCGAGCCCGGATCGAGATAGGACGGCCCTGGTCCGGCCTCACCGATCCATCCCGCATCGGCCTGCGGCGGGATCGTGTACCCGAGGTGCTGCAAGCTGTAGAGGACGTTCATGGCGCAGTGCTTCACGCCGTCCTCGTTTCCGGTGATCAGGCAGCCGGCAACCCGGCCGTAATAGGCGTACTGGCCCGCTTCATTGAGCAGATGCGAGCAGGCGTACAGCCGTTCGATCATTTTCTTCATCACGGAGCTGTTGTCGCCGAGCCAGATCGACCCGGCCAGCACGAGGATGTCGGCCGCCAGAACCTGCTGGTAGATGGTTGGCCATTCGTCACTCGGCCAACCGTGCTCGGTCATGTCCGGCCACACCCCGGTCGCGATATCGTGATCAATCGCGCGGAGCACCGTGACCTCGACACCGCGCTCACCCATCAGGGCGGCGCTGCGATCGATCAGACCCCCGGTATGGCTGAGTTCGGGTGAGCGCTTGAGCGTGCAGTTGATGAACAACGCCCGCAATCCGTCGAACCGCCATGTGGTCTCGTCGCTGTTCGTCGTCATGGCACGCTCCCCGGTCCCCGTATGGCGCAGCGACGCCACGGTGGGTCGCAGCCGTCGGTCCACCGTGATCTAACCACCGCCGCCGGCAGTCGACCAGACCGCGCGGACCTCCCAGCCTGCGCGGACCTCCCAGACCGAGTCGGGAGAGCGGATCATGCAGTAAGGATGTGAATTAGTTGCTACTACAGCAGCACTGGATTCACATCGTTGAGCCGCTGCTCGTGGACGGACTGCTGGTGGCCCAGCCGCTGCTGGTGCCCGCGGTCAGTGGGGGGCCGCCCCAGCCGCTGCTGGCGGACGGTCGCCACGTCGGGAACCGCAGGATCAGACGGTCCTGGAGCACTCCGAGATTCTGGCGGGCCAGGTCATCCCACCATTGCCGGGCTTCCCGGTGTGCGGCCCCGTCGATCTCCACCCAGACCCGCCATGGCTCGTACCAGACGTCCAGGTAGCGACGACCGCCCAGCTCGACCATGTGCTGGCGCCGGGCGGGCGGCAGCCCGTGGCGACGTTCGATTCGGCGGTACAGCATCTCCGCCACTGACTCAGCGCCAACATCAAGATCTGCCAACGTGTCGACGATCAGGCGGCGACGCCGCGCTCGCCCGCGCTGGTCCAGCGCAGCCCGCACTTCCCCGACGCTGACCAGCCGTTGCTGTACGGAGGCAGCGAGCGCGGCCCTGGCGTCGTCGTCCCGGGCCGCCCAGCCCGCCATGTCGACGACCGAGCGGGCGAGCCTGGTCCGCGGGGGAACGCGGACCGGATGGACGTCGGCTGAGGTGAGTTGGCTGCTGCGGTGCACCACGATCCCCTGATGCCCGGTGAGCTGCCGGTCTGACGGCACAGTGACGAACACGGTCGCCGCGTCGAACCCCCGCAGACCGTCGAGCGTGGCCGCTGTGGACCCGGCAAGGACGGCTCCCGGCCCGGCCCGTTCCAGCGCGCACCAGAGCCATTGGAGACGGGTCAACGGCCCGGAGTGGGTGACGACGACTCCCCGTAGCGGCCGTTGCCACCGACCTGTGCTGACCCGCCACCGCAGTTCCCCGGGGCGCAGGCCGCCCGCGATCGCGTCCCGCACTGCCATCACGCCGCTGCGATCCCGGGCGATCATCTCCCATCCGCCGTCGTGCGGACCTGCGGTGGACGTCACAACTATGAACGGTGACAGGGCACACGCCCGAAGTCGTCACGCTGGCGTCAGCTGTGGATAACCGTCGGCCCGCCGGCCGAAGGATGTGAATGTGCCGTTGCTGGAGTGGATAACCGTCGGCCCGCCGGCCCATCGACCGAGGGATGTGAATCTGCTGCTATGGGAGCAGCACGAAAGTCACATCGTTCGGACGACGCTGGCCCGCGGCCTCGGACGAGGCTGGTGCGGGTGGGGGTTCGGACGACCGCAGGCCCGGAACCCGCTCCAGCGGCGGCTTTCACGGCGGCTTACGCGGCGGTCAGTCCCGATTGCCGGGCGACCTTCCCGGCGACCTGACGGGTGAGGTTCTGCTCGCGCGTGGGGTCTGGCAGTCCGTTCACCTGGATGACCAGAAGGGAGCTCTCGACGCGGCCGGACATGATGATGATTATGTCGATCGTGACGGGGACCCGTTTACCGTTGGCGGTCACCGTCACGCTCATGCGTATGGCACCCGTGGCACCGGTGGGCGGGGTCAGTGAGCGGGTCGAGTTGAGGGTGGCATGCGCGCCGGTGGTCGCGACCCCTTCCTGGAACGACTGGAAGAAGAGCTGGCCAAAGCATGTGGGTGCCTGGGCGCGGGTGAGGATGGCCGCATCACGGGTCACGTCGGCCGCTGGGGCGATCTCCGCCTGCGAGGCGACCGTGGTCAGTCCGTCGGTGCTCGAGAAGTAGGGGCCGTCCGTCATCTCGGTTGCGTGGTCTTGGATGTCGGCGAGCGGTACGCCCAGGCAAGACGCGATCTTGCTCTCTGCTATCTGCGGATTCGCCTGTTTGTCGGGGGATGTGTCAAGGATGAAGCCGGCCGTTTCGGGGCCTTGGGTAAGGACGAAGTCGCCCGCATGCAGGATCGGTGCCGCGGCGGCTGCCGGCGCGCTGGCCTGCGCGCTGGCTGGCGCGCCGACCGGCTTGTCGGCCGGCGCTCCGGTCGACGTCCCGGTCGGCGCTCCGGCCGGAGCACCAGCTGATCCGCTGGCCGGAGCGCTGACCTTCCGACCCGAGGCCGTGCCGCCGCACGCAGCCAGGCTCAGCAGGCCAAGCAGGCTGATCCCCACGACGGCTGCCTTTGATAAGCCTCGATGTTGAAACGATTGCCGCAGTTCCATGCTTCTCCCCGCTTTTCACTGGTCTACGTTGCGTGCCGGTCGACGTTGCGTGCCGGCCGACGGATCCACAGCGCCATCTTGTGACCTCTTGTGACCTTTTATGACCACAAATGAACCATACGGAAGTGTCCAGTATGGACGGAGCACCGGCCACGGGTCGCGTCAGTCATCGTCTGGATGCTCTGCGGGATGCTCTGCGGAATGCGCGCGGGGGTCGGCATCGTGGGCCGTCAGCCCGATGGTGCCCGGCGCGACCAGCCGTGCTGCAGGTAGGCGGTCTGCCCGGTGCGAAGTGCGGCCACGCACGCCTGGATGCGCCGGGCCACCCGTGGGAGGAGCAGCGTGTCGCACTCGGTGGGCGCGCACAGCCGCCAGGCGGTCAACTCGTCCGGCGGTAGGCGCACGCTGTGTTCGGCATCGGTTTCGGTGAGTGTTCCGCCATCAAAGATGAAGTGGATCAGCGGCGGTCGTCCGTCGTCCTGGGCGGGGACCCAGTCGACGCCGAGCAGCCGCCCCGGCTGCAGCGCCAGCCCGATTTCCTCCCGGACTTCGCGGCGGGCCGTCTCCCACGGGTACTCGCCCGGATCCATGGCGCCACCGGGGAGCAGCCAGGTGTCGGTGCGGTAGGTAGGTTGGACGAGCAGGACCCGGCCGCCTGGATCGCGAAAAAGCGCCCCGGCTGCGGCGAGCACCCGGGGAAGGGTTGCGTAGAAATCGGCGGGTGGCAGTTGTGCGTTGCTCATATCACCTCTGATATCTCCGGCGTTCACACCCGACCGTTCACGTTCGCCAGTTCACGTTCGCCAGTTCACACCCGACCATTCACGTTCAACGTAAGTTTCCGTGCATCCGTCGGATAATCAGGCGCTCCGGCGGGTATGTGACCATGATGGAACGCTGGACGCGCGCGATGATCCGTTATCGGTGGGCTGTCGTGGCGGTCTGGGTGGTTGTCTTCGTCGTGTCGAGCGCTGCCGCGTCCGGGCTGAGTCGCCTTCTGACGAATCGCTTCTCGCTGCCGGGTACCGACACACAGCGAGCGGAGCGCGTCCTCGATGATCATTTCGGTCAGAAGAGTACCGGATCCTTCATGATTGTCGTGCGCGGCGCGCCGGGGTCTGCCCCGCAGCTCCTGCCCACGGTCGATCAGGCGGCGCGCAGGGCGGCCGGCGTTCTTCCCAGTGGGGAGGTCGCATCGGTTCAACCGGTGTCCGACTCCATCGTCAACGCCCGCATCGTGTCGAATCTCGAGCCGGCCGACGCGAAAGGCTATACCGACAGGATGCGGGCAGCGGTCGGCACGGTACCGGGTGCTCATGCCTACGTCACCGGCCAGGCTGCGATCGAGCATGACCTCGATCCCGTGTTCAAGCACGATCTCAAGGTCGGCGAACTCTACATCGCCATTCCGATCGCGCTCGTCATCCTCGCGTTCGTTTTCGGGACGTTGGCCTTCCTCCTGCCTTTGATCTTCGCTGCGGCCGCGATCCCGACGACCCTTGCGATCATCTGGGTTTTCGCGCACTACATGGAGCTGTCGACGTATCTGCAGAACCTGGTCACGCTGATCGGCCTGGGTATCGCTGTCGACTATTCGCTGCTCATCATCTATCGCTACCGGGAGGAGCTCCACAGCGGTAAGGCGACGCAGGACGCGATCGTCGCCACGATGGCGACAGCCGGCCGCGCGGTCGTGTTCAGCGGCACGGCGGTCGCCATCGGTCTCACGCTGATGCTGGCCATGCCCCTGCCGTTCATGCGTGGTTTCGGCATTGGCGGCCTGTTCATCCCGATTATTTCGGTCGCCTGCGCACTGACCCTGCTACCCGTCCTGCTGTACTTCCTGGCCGCGAAGCTCGATCGGGTGCGGCTCCTACCGCGCTCCATCACCGAGCGCCGAGAGGCGGAGGAGAACGTCTGGGCTCGTCTCGCATGGACGATCATGCGCCACCCGGCGGCCATCGCGGCGGGCAGCACGGCACTGCTCGTCGCGCTTGCGCTGCCAGTGCTGGCCCTCGAGCTCGGACCGGGCTCGAACAAGGGCATCCCGCGCACTCTCGAGAGTGTCCAGGGCCTTGACATCCTTTCCGATGCGGTCGGCGCGGGCGCCCTGGCGCCGACGACGGTCGTCATCGACTCCCACCGGCCAGGCGGGGCCGATGACGCCCAGGTGCAGGCCGGGCTGACGCGGCTCCAGCACAGTCTTCGTGCCGATTCGCAGGTCGCCGCGGTCATCTTCGACCCTGCCAGCACGCAGTTCGTCGACCCGTCCCGGCGTTACCTGCAGCTACAGGTGATCGGGAAGAGTGAGTACGGGACGCCCGTGTCGCTCGACTTCGCCCACCGCCTGCGCCAGGATCTCGTCCCGGCGGCCGGGTTCCCCACCGGGGTCGCCGTCTACGCCGGCGGCGGCCCTCCGAGCGGGGTCGACTTCCTGCACCTCACCTATAGCGCCTTTCCCTGGCTGGTGCTCGGGGTGCTCGTCCTCACGTATTTCCTCCTGCTGCGGGCTTTCCGTTCGATCATCCTCCCGCTGAAAGCAATCGTCCTGAACCTGCTTTCGATCACTGCCGCCTACGGCCTGCTGGTGGTCTTCTTCAAGTGGGGCGTGGGTGGCGCGCTCGGGCTCATTTCCTTCGACCAGATCGAGGGCTGGATCCCGGTCTTCATCTTTGCGATGGTGTTCGGTCTGTCCATGGACTACGAGGTCTTCCTCGTGAGCCGGATGCGCGAGGAGTGGGACGCCGGCCGGGACAACGAGACCGCGGTGGCGCTCGGGCTGGCCAAGACCGGGCGCATTGTGACCGCGGCCGGCCTGGTCATGTTCGCCGCCTTCATGGGCTTCGTCGCCGGGTCGATCGTCGGTCTGCAGCAGTTCGGGTTCGGGCTCGGCGCGGCGATCATCATCGATGTGACCATCATCCGTGCACTGCTCGTTCCGAGTGCGATGGCACTGTTCGGGCGCTGGAACTGGTGGCTGCCGCACAATGTCGCGCGGGTCTTCCGGGTCAGGAACTCGCCGCTGGCACCCAGAGCACCCAGCGCACCCAGCGCACGCCCGGCGCCCGGTCCGAGCAGTGTCGGTGGCTGACGTCCACGTGGCGCATGCTCCCGACGGGCAGGGTCGCCGGGATGGCGCCACTATCGGACTATGGAGGTTCATCGGACTATGGAGGTTCATCGGACTATGGAGGTTCATCGGATTATGGATGTTCCGGGACCGCACCGGTTTGACTACACCGCCGAGCTGGACCGGGTCCGGGTGGCACTCGGCGAGCTCGCCGCTGAGGCGAGTCGGATCGTCACAGCCGCCACCGCCGCTGTGGCCGGCCCCGATGCCGGCCGGGCTGATACCGCTGCGGTCCACGCCGCCCTGCAGAGCCTGCAGGTCCGCAGCCGGAAGCTGGACGACGAGCTCGTGGTGCTCCTCGCCTGCCAGAATCCGGTGGCCGGTGACCTACAGCTTGTGGTCGCCTGTCTGCGGATAGCAACCGGGGTGGAACGGATGGGCGAGCTCGCCGATCACATCGCGGCCACCGCCGACCTCCGGCGGCCCGCCCCGGTGGTCCCGGCGCCGCTGCGTCCCACCATCACCCATCTCGGCCGGCTGTGCGGCGACCTGGCCGACCAGCTCGCCGCCGCGATCCGCAAGGATGACCGGGAGGCGGCCCGGCAGGTGGAGGACGCCGACGACCAGATCGACCAGATTCACCGGCGGCTGCTGGCAACCCTGACCGATTCGGCGTGGCCACACGGGATTCAGAGCGCCGTGGACCTGACGTTGCTTTCCCGCTACTACGAACGGTTCGGCGACCAGGCCGTCACCGCGGCCCGTCGGCTCGCCGGCATCCACCCGGCGACAAACCGCTAGGTGTGGGTCGAACCGAGCTCGCTGCGCTGATACCAGCTGTCCCCGACGATAACGTCTGAGATGTTCTTCGCCTCGCAGTAGCCGATGAGTTCCGACATGCGGTTGATGAACCCGTGCCCGGAGAAGTTCAGTGAGGTGTTGCACAGGACGCCGTAGCCCGAAACAGCCCGAAATGATTCCAGCAGCCGGTACAGAGTGGGCTCGTCGCTGGATCGCACCGACTGGACCCTCGCCATTCCGTCGACATGGGTGACCGCTGGCAGAGCATCGGTCCGGACGTGACTGAAGTACAGCATGTACGGGTCCTCGACCGGGTTGTCGAACCAGAGGCCCATGTCCTCGGCAATGCAGCAGGGCGCTATCGGTCGGTACCCTTCGCGCTTTTTGATCGTGTTGAGGAGGTCCTTCGCCCCGGCGGTCAACGGAAGGTCTCGAACAGTCGGTTGGTCAGATACCGGGCGGCGGTGTGCAACAGCGGACTGTCGACACCGCAGTTGTACAGGGCGGAGTCCTGGAAGGAGATCTTCTCAAAAGGCTCAAACGTTTTTCCGGGTTTCATGAATTCCTCGACAACCTCTTTCACCTCGGACCGGGGTTCGGAGCCGGCTGCATATGCGGTGAGGGCCATGATCTTTCCCGCGTCCTGCAGCCGGGGTACGTCTCCGGAGTCCCAGAAGGTGGGGTCGGCGAGAGCGAAGAGCGCGGCGTAACGTGAGCCGGGCTCCGCCAGAACCGGGAGCGGTGTGATCTTCGCTCCATAATTCTGCCAGTGGTAGAAGGCGCCGATCTCGCCCTCCCACACCAGAATCATGCACTCGCGTAGCGGAGCGGCCGGAGCCATCGCCGCGACCATGAAAAGATGCTGTGACAGATAACCTGGCAGCGGCTTGTGCCAGCCACCGATGGCCAGCACGTCCGGCTGCCCGGCTGCCATGTCCATGGCCTGGAGAACCAGCGACGCCGAGATCCCTCCGCACGTCATACGGTTGCCGGACCACGTCGAAACCGCCCACCCACGCGCGTCCGCCGGCTGGCTTCAGCAAGGTGGTCAGTACCCGGACGGTCGTGGTCTTACCGGCGCCGTTCGGACCGAGCAGGCCGAGGATGGTTCCTGGCTGGACCTCCAGATTCAGCCCGTCCAGAGCGTGCGCGTCACCGTAACGCTTCACCAGACCTTCGACAGCAATTGCTGGCTTCATAGTGGTACAACTTCCTCATGTGTTCCCCGGGAATCGGCGTGCGCCGGGAACACGGTCGTCGTGATGATGTGCTGCGTTGCGTTCGTGTGCTGCGCCGCAGGCAGAGCGCGTGAACCCCAGGTCGTGTTGCTCAGGGTGCAGAGTGCATAGACCTTCAGGGGAAGGATCAGGCCGACGTTGATGAATTCGTGGAAGGCAAACCCGAAGAACGCCAAGTTCCTGGCGCGCCAGGCACCATAGATGCAGCGCAGTAACGCGAGCCCTGCCATAGCGGCGACCGACCACCACGGCGGTGGAGCCGCGGACACAGCGACAAGAGCGAGTCCTGTGATCATTGACAGAAGGAGTAACAACGACGCCAGATTCTGCCCGATGACGTCAAGGGTCAGATAGCGGTGCAGGCGGGGAAGGAGCCTGATGGCAAGGAGGGTGTCCCGATAGGTACTGCGGGCCCACCGGAGCTGTTGGCGCAGGTAGGGGCGAATCCGCTCGGGGACGACGGTCGCGGCCGTCGCGTCCGGGATATAGACGGTGCGCAGGCCCGACCGCAGTATGAGAATTGTCAGGTGGCGATCCTCTCCGAAGTCGCTCGGTCGCCCACGAAACATCTGGGTCTCGTAGTCGTCGAGGACGGTCGTGAGCACGGAGCGCCGGTAGATCGCGCACGGCCCGCAGCAGCACATCACCGCTCCGAAGACGGACTGAGCGGCCCGTTCCTGGTTGCAGGCGATCCAGTACTCCATGTTGACCAGTCGGGTGAGCCAGGTCGCCCGACTGTTACTCGCCACCATGTGCCCCATAGCCGCACCCACCCCGGGGTCGGCCATCGCCGCCGCCAGTTTGCCTACGACGTCGGGTTCGATGGTCGTGTCGGAGTCGATTGCCACGACAAGGTTGCCAACCGACTGACGGATGGCGGCTACCTGGGCCTTCCGTTTTCCCACGTTGGCTGTCAACGGCAGGATCACAAATCGTCGGTCGCGACCGAATTCATCGTAAACGGCCTGGAGCTGCTGGCGGTTCCGTGAGCCGTCGTCGACGACGTACACCGTGAGAAGGCCTTCGTAGTCCTGGTTTGCGACGGAGCGCAAACAGGATGCGAGTACCTCCGGTTGTTCGTTGAAGCACGGAATGATCACATCGACGCTGGGTAGTGCGGTGGCGGGTCCGAAGTTTCCCGGGACGGTTCTCCGTCGCCGATACGTCCGGTGAGCGAAGCGAATCTGCGTTACCAGGTAGCCGATGGTGAGAAAGGCATAGGCCGACAGCACGCCGGTGAAAAGAATCCGTAAGACCACGATTGTCGTATGCATGGAGTCCTCTGTTCCAGGAGTCGGGCGGCCCGCGCGGCCGGTAGAAACAGGGTTGGTGGTCAGGCTGCCAGCGCGAGGCGACGCTCGGTTGCCAGGGCCCGCCGCAGGTACAGGCCGAGAACGGATCCATAGATCAGATGTCCGGTGAGAGAGAGTCCGAGGGACTGCACGCTGAGCGGGAAGAGCAGCTCTGCGCCGCGGGCAGACAGGGCGATGGTTCCCACCAGGCCTGACCAGACGAAGATGCCGTAACCGATGCCCAACAGGATCGGACGCCGGGCAAGAGCCGGAAACCGCCACAGACCCACTGCGCCGCACAGCACGAAGAACGCCATTCCGATGCCACCGCCGTCACCGATGTAACGCCAGGCATAGCCGACCG
Organism: Protofrankia sp. Cas3; assembly: GCF_963555955.1. Classification (NCBI taxonomy): domain Bacteria; kingdom Bacillati; phylum Actinomycetota; class Actinomycetes; order Frankiales; family Frankiaceae; genus Protofrankia; species Protofrankia sp. Cas3. Next base: position 34,927 of record NZ_CAUVXP010000015.1, on the reverse strand, counting down.
GAATATTCGTGGATACATCCCCGATGATCCAACCACCGAGTCGCGGGATGAAGTCCGGCCAGATCCTGGTGAACACCATCGGCATCCGCAGGGCATCATAGGCGGTGACGGCGATCAATCCGGCGGCGAATCCCCGGACCGCCCATCGTGCCTCCAGCGACCGGTGTAGTGCCATCGCAATGACGATGACGGCGAGCGGCAGTACCAGGAAGCGGGCTGATGCGCTGATGGGGAGGAGGTTGAAGACGTAGAGCGGAATTGACAGCACCGGTAGCGCGCCGGCGGTCATTAATATCCCGACCCTCGCGAGCGACACCGGCCGCCGCAGCAGCCCGGTTCCGGGCGCAAGCAGGATGCGGGTACCAGGCCATGGCGCGGCAACCGCGCGGCCCTGTGTCGGCATGGACCGCGAAGCATCGATCCCGGCCCGGTGCGTGGTCACAGCTGTAGTGCTCATGTCTTACTCCCGTTCTGTTTTCTGTGCTGGTCGACGGGCAGCGCAAAATAGTCGCTCGCGAATACTGAAGGATGCTCATGATCGCAAATCTGGAAATCATGCTCAGTGCATCCTCCGGTACTTTCTCTGGTGTCTGATACCAGTTTCTTCGCCCGGACCCGGCGGAAACAGACCGTATATGTACAGGTATTCCTGAAGTGTGGGTACATGACGAATGGACCCGTGGTGCCAGGCGTGGTGAACCTGGCACTGGCAGTGCCAGGTTGAGGCCGGCCGCAGATATTGAGACGCGCTACACCGAAAATAGGAGCTGCAACAAGAGGCGTCCCGGCTCAACTGTGCCCGAGCGTCAACGGACGGCGTCGCGCCACCACAGCCGATTGCAGACGGTGCTGATGATCAATTTTCCGGCATGGCCGGCCAACCCGGTGGCGGGTGCCGGGACAGTTCCGATCGCCGTCCAGGCGACGTCGTGCAGGACCGGAAGCCGCATCCAGAGGGTCTGATCCCGGGTGACGCAGTAGAGCCGGCCGCTGGTACTGGTCATGGCGATGACGTTGTCGGCGGGACCCACCCGGGTCCAGACCTGGTCCTGGCCGATCCGGTCGAAGCGGAGGTGGACGAGATCGCCGTCGGCGGTCGCGCCGAACAGCCCCTCGAAGCACGCCGCGAGCGCGACCACCCCCGGTGCGGTCCCGATCGGGACCCAGCCGACGTCGCGGCGAACGGGCTCGCGCTGCCACAGCTGGTCGTCGGTGGTCACGGCGTACAGGCAGACAGGTTGGCCGCCGGTGGCCTCGCGTGGGCTGGCCATCGCGCGGACACGGCCCGTCTGCCCGATCCGGGTCCAGACGAGGTTCTGGCCGACCGGGTCCCGGGCCCACAGAATGTTCCCGGCGGCGGCGAACACGGTGTTCTCGCAGGCGACGAGTGCGGTCACCGTGCTCGCGCGACCGATCCGTTCCCAGTGCGCGGCCGGCCACGGGTTGCTCAGCCGGGTGAGGACATTACGGGTGATCCGGTCGACCCTCGGATCCGGGGAGGTACCGAGCCCGCCACCCCATCCGGTCGTGGCGACGTTGAACACTGTGCCGCCGCCGGATGCCCGGAACACGCCCATGGTTGCGGCACCACCCTGCCCCAAGCGGCGCCAGTCGGACAGGTCAGCCGTGGCGAGGACGACGAAGGTCGTGGGGGTGCCGTCCCGGCCGGTGACACGAGGGACACCATCCTCCACGACCACGTCGGCGGCGTCGGTCTCATAGCCGACCGTCCCGATCCCGAAGGTGTCACCGTCAGCCAGTCCGGTGCCCTCGAAGGCCCAGTGATCGGCGAATGTGACCGTCCAGGCGGTGCTGTCCATCACGCTCATGTCGCCCCAGCAACCCGCGCCACGGCGGAAGCTGGTACCGGTGAGAGCGTTCTCCGGGCGGTTGACCGGCGAACTGGACCACTCGACGGTGACGCGGGCGTTGTCAATCCCGGTGAGCGGGTCTTCAGCGGCGTCGCGATGACAGACGAAGGTGCGGCCATCGTCCTCAAGCCGGAACTGCCACCAGCAGGTGTTGCCCGTGAGGAATGCGATGTTGCCGCCGGCGGCCAGGAACTGCTCGGCGGTGTCGCGCATCTCGGCCGTCCAGTATTCGTCGTGCCCGACGCTGACGAGCACCTGGTAGGCGCGCAGCAGGTGCGGGTCGTCGCGCGGGTCATCGTGCAGGTCGAAGCCGGAGCAGTAGTCCACGGCGAACCCGCTGGTGGCGAGCCACTGCAGGATCGAGACCTCCCAGCCCGGGCCGCTCGAACTCGGCCGGTGCAGGCTTACTCGCCGACCACGGTCGGGTTGCTCGGTCCAGTACGGCGAGGCGCCAGCTGTGCCGCACCAGGCATAGGCATGAAAGGTCGGGAACGGAATCGACACCAGTATGTGGGCGTGAACACCAGGTTCGGCCGAGCGCACCACGAAGAAGGCACGGCTCTGGCCCGGCGTTCCCGGGGTGAGATCGACGGCGTACAGGCCGCTCGGCCAGGACTGCGGAACATCGAGGGTGAACCCGACGGGCCAGCCTCGGTCGGCCGCGGGGTCGCCAGGGGTTGGATGTGCATCAACATGCACGGTGAACCGTGCCATTTCGTTGCCGCTGACGAACTCGGTGACCACCACGGTCGCGTCGGTTCCGGCGCCCGAGTCCGCATTGAGATGGAGATCGAGACTGCCGCCCTGTGGGACCGATGTCTCCGCAGAATACACCTGTACACCCATCACGCACCCCGTTCGCTATGCTGAACCCGGGAGCGTTGCGGGTCCGGGAAGCTGCGAAGGCCGGTCGAAGGTGAAGCCCTGACGGCGCAGGTCGGGAATGAGGAGCCGCAGCGCGGTCACCGTCTGGTCACGGATGCCGAACGTCGCGATACCGGGTCTCTCGACGGGCAGGCACCCGTCGGCCAGGAGGATGGTTCCTCCTGGCCGAAGCCGGTCTCTGACCGCCGCCACGATCGCGTTCACCCCGGGCCTGGACCTGTCGCGCGGATCCACCGTCCATCCCAGGGGGTGAAGCCCGTATTCGGCGCCGATCCGTCGGTCGGTGCGATCTTCGCCGAGGTCGTGACGAGCCCTGCCGGCCGCAGCCTACACATCCTCGTCGTCCGGGACGGGCAGATGGAAGGCGATTCCGATTCCGTCTATACCGGCCGGATAGGCGACCACGAGGTTCATCGCCCGAACCCCGAGCTGCGGATGCCGCAACCACCGGACCCGGGGCGCCTGATTGCGTATCTCGTGGTCGGACCACCATCGCCGCATCTCCGGGCTTTCCTTCATGAGATCGGCGATCAGTTGGCTCAGCCGTCGGTCTCCGGGCCTGACTGCCGAGACGGCACGCAGCCGGCCGATGACGTCCTTGGCCTCGTCGTCCCACATCACCAGACGTTCGCGTGCTTCCGGTTCCATGAGCGTCCACCACACGGTGTTGCGATGCTCGTCCGGCAGCTTGGCGAAGTCGGTGTACCACTCGGTAGCGGCCGTGTTCCAGGCCAGTACGTCAGCAACCTGGTTCGCGATGTAAACGGGGTTGGGCGTGTACGCGTCGGCGATCTGCCAAAGGATGGCCTCTGTGTCGGCCTCGCGTAACGGACTGTCTTTGACTGGTCGTTGGCCGTAAGCGAGCTGGTAAATGTAGCTGCGTTCGTCGTCGTTCAGCTGCAGCATTCGGACGAGGCTATCCAGAACCTCGTGCGATGGATGAATGTCCCGACCCTGCTCAAGGTATGTATACCAGGTCGGACTCAGGCCCGCGAGAACCGCGACTTCCTCTCGTCTGAGCCCGGAGGTTCGTCTTCGTCGCCCCGTGGGCAAGCCCACCGTCTCGGGGTTGATACGTTCTCGGCGGCTGCGTAGGAACGCACCCAGCTCGCGACGGCGATGTTCGTTATCCGTCACGTGACACCTCACTGTCGGCAAGCAGATATTTACGCCGTAAGGGCTGACTGGTCAGCATAGTCCGAACTTTGTTGTGGTGCCCCTTTTGCGTAAGTCGCGGTTCACGGTGTCGAGTGTCTGTGCAGGTAGGCCGCTTGTGGACCCCTGAGACGGGACTGCCGGCCCCTCCCGCTGGGGCATCGCGTACGGGAGGGGCCGGCGGATGTTCGGCAACGTGCGGTTCTCGTGGGTACTTCCGAGTTCTCCCGGCATCAATTCCGCTTCTGGCGGGCCGTCGGTCAGGCGACCCTGCTGTGATGATTACTCAGGGCGGTGGGAGGTGTGACGTTCAGCTCGTTGAAGGTTGGATATCCTCGCTCGAGGCGCGCCCATATCTCCCTCGCGAACTGTTCAAGCGTCGCTCCCTGTAGTAACGCGGACACTGGCATCTTGATGTCGAGGTTCTGTTTGATCCGGGCGTGCAACTCGGCCGCGAGCAGCGAGTCGAGCCCGATCCTCGTTACCGGACGCTGCGTGTTCACGCTGTCCGTTGCCAGGCCCAACACGATGGCGACCTGTTCCACGAGGTATTCGCTGACAGCTTCGAGGGAATGCATCCGCTGCCGTGCCGTACCGGGAGTCACCGCGGCGTCGACCTCGTCGTCCGTCGGCTGTCGTTGCTCCGGCACGGTGTCGACCACAACGGGGTGGAGCGGCACAGACCGGAGCGGCACAGACCGGAGCGGCACCGAGTGGAGCGGCACCGAGTGGAGCGGGCGGACCTCCGGGTCGCGAAGGCCGCCGCCGCCGCCGCCACCGGCCGAGGCCGAGGCCGAGGCCGCGAGCGCATCGCTGATCCAGAAGCGGCGCCGTTGCCACGGATAGGTGGGCAACGAGACGAACTGGCCCGTGCCACCGCGCAGCGCCGTCCAGTCCGGTTCGTATCCAGTTGCGTAAAGGGTCCCCACCGTCGTAAGGATCGCTGTCCAGTCCGCGGCGTTCCTGTTCAGCGAGGCGATCACGGTGCCGGCCCCCTCGGTGCCGTCGATGATCTCCCTGATCGCATTGGCCAGCATCGGATGGGGCCCCATCTCGATGAACACCGTCTCCCCTTCGTCAAGCATCGCGTGCACCACATCAGCGAAGCGCACCGGCTCGCGAAGATTGCGGACCCAGTAGGCGGCGTCGAACTCCTCGCCGGTCGAGCGCCGGCCTGTCACGGTCGAGTGGATCGGGGTGTGGCCGGCAAGGGCCTGGACGTCGGCGAGGGCGCGCATGAGCTCCGCACGCAGCGGCTCCATCTGGGGGCTGTGCGAGGCGACGTCGACCTGGACGGGCCGGCAGAAGACCCCGCGCTCCCGTAGCGGTCCGATCAGCTGTTCCAGCGTTTCGGGATCGCCGGAGAGCACTACCGAGGAGTCGCTGTTGGCGACCGCCACCGACACCCGGTCTTCGAACCCTTCGATGGCACGTTCGGCCTCGGCCATGCTCAGCGCCAGCGCGACCATGGCGCCCTGACCGCTGACCGAGCGCAGAATCCGACTGCGTCGGCAGATGACGGCTGCGGCGTCGGACAGCGTGATCGCTCCCGCAACAACGGCGGCGGCGACCTCACCCATGCTGTGGCCGATCACGACGTCGGGTTCGACACCCAGCTGCCGCCACATGGCGGCCAGCCCAACCTCGACCGCCCACAGCACCGGCTGGATGACGTCTATACCGGACAGCGGCTCGTCCGCGGTCAGGCGCTCGATGACCGACCATCCGGTTTCCCTGCGCACGGCGGCATCGCATTCTTCGACCGCCGCCCGAAAGGCCGGTGCGGACCCAAGCAGCTCGCGTCCCATACCCACCCATTGGGATCCCTGGCCGGGGAAGACGAACGCGATCCTGGGGCGGCTACCGTCGGCGTCGTGGCCGATGGACACCCCGTCGGCGCCCGTGCCGGCCAGGACCGCCCGCAACCCGTTGGCGATCTCGGCGCGGGTCCGGCCGACAACGGCCGCGCGGTGCTCGAGGTGGGTACGCCGGACCCCGGCACTCCAGCAGGTGTCCGCCAGTGACGGCTGGACGCCGACGCTGTCGCAGTCCATGCGGTCGAGGTAGGCCCGCGCCAGGTCGGACAGGGCGTCGGGGGTTGCTGCCGACAGCGGTAGCAGCACCGGCTGGTCGTCCTCGCCCCGGCCGTCCCCGCCCCGGTCGGGAGACCCGCTCGTGGCATCGGTGTCACACGGTGCTTCGGCAAGGACGACGTGCACGTTGGTCCCTGACAGTCCGAACGCGCTGACGCCGGCGAGGCGCGGCCGGCCGCGCTCCGGCCACCGGCGCACGGTCGTGGCGAGCTCGATCGGCAGCTCGTCCCAGGGCACCGCCGGGTTGGGCTCGGCGATATGCAGGCTCGCGGGGATGGTGCGGTGGCGCAGGCTCAGCGCCACCTTGATGATTCCCACCATCCCGGCGGCGCCCTCGCTGTGACCGATGTTGGACTTCGCCGATCCGAGGAAGCAGGGCCGGTCGCTGGGCCGGCCCTCGCTCAGGACCTCGGCGATGGCTGTGAGCTCGATCTGGTCGCCCATGACCGTTCCGGTGCCGTGGGCCTCGATGTAGTCGATGTCGCGGGGTTCGACGCCCGCATTGCGGTAGGCGGTGCGCAGCATCTCGGCCTGGCTTTCCACACTCGGCGCTGTCACGAAGCCCCCGCTGCGGCCGTCGTTGGTCACACCGCTTCCCCGGATGACCGCGTAGACCTGGTCGCCGTCGGCCCGAGCCTGCTCGAGGGACTTCAGGATGACGACCGCCACGGCCTCGCTGCGGACGTAGCCGTCCGCGGCCGCGTCCCCGAACCTGGAGCGCCCGTAGCGCGACAGCACCCCGGCCTGGGACAGCGCGATGGACAGGTCCGGGGTCAGCATGATGTTGACGCCACCGGCGAGCGCGAGCGTGCTCTCCCCCGAGCGGATGCTCTGGCAGGCCAGATGAATGGCGAGCAGGGACGACGCGCAGGTCGCGTCCAGTGCCATGCTCGGGCCGCGCAGGTCAAACGCGTAGGACAGGCGCCCGGCGGCGGTGCCGCGGCCCTCCGCTCCGATGGCGCTGTGCATGTCGCAGATTCCGGCCTCGCGCAGCAGCTCGGAGTACTGGGTGGAAAGGTAGGCCAGGAAGACCGAGGTGCGGCTGCCGGTCAGGGATCCCCGTGTCTGGCCGGCGTCCTCGAAGGCCTCCCACGAGGTTTCCAGTAACAGGCGTTGCTGGGGGTCCATGCGGGCCGCCTCGCGGGGCGAGACGTCGAAGAAGTCGGCGTCAAAGGCGTCGATGTCCGTCAGGAACCCGCCGGCCCGGCTGGCGATCCGTCCCGGGGTGCCCGGTCGGGGGTCGTAGAGCGCACCGAACGCGCGGTCCGCGGGAATCTGGGTGACGGTGTCGGATCCCGTCCGAAGGACGCGCCAGAACTCGTCTGTGCCATGAGCTCCGGGAAGTCGGCAACCTACACCGATGATGGCGACTGGCTCGGGGGCTGGCATCCCCGATGCCGTTGAAACTCCACCGTACCGGTGTCCGTTCTGCGCTGGCAACCCTGTCATGGCTGGCGTGCCCTTCCCTTCGCAATGATCACATCTTGCTAGGTGCCGTGCAAGCAAAGAGTGTGACCAATCCAACAATCTATCCAGACCGTGTTGGCACTGGCACCGCGAATACCTGGTCCGACGACCGTCGTGGTGCGGGTATCGGTTGCCTGGCACTCGCCACCGCTGTCATGCGGGTACTGCCACTACCTGCAACCACTACCTGCAACCACTACCTGGAAGGCGGCAACCTGGCCGTCGCGGTCGGCCGAGCCATGCGAGTGGCTTGCGCGGGCACAGACAGCAGCCCGCGGGCACAGACAGCAGCCCGCGGGCATGGGAGGGCCGAGATCGGCACCGGCGACCAGACTCCCGTTATCGTTACAATATCGTTACAATGGTGAGAAAGCCTGCGACATCTTCTCCGCGGACGAGTCAAGGGTGTTGACGAGTGCCTCGAAGGGCACCTCGGGCATCAGCTCGCCCACCGGCAGTCCGTCCTGCACGCACATGAGGTCTGACAGTGCGGCCGTGTACGGTGCGTACCTCGACCGCCATCGTTGGAAGGTCGATCGGGCCGTCCGGTAGTCCCGTTCGGCGTGGATTCCGGCGTCGGTCAGTCTCGCGATGCTCGTCCAGAAGGACCGCTCCTCCCGCCCATGCAGGCTCAGCGTCGTGCGGACCGCGCTGACCTCCAGTTCCCTGGCCATCTCCTGGACGAATGCACAGCCCGCGGCGAGCAGTGGGCGTGTCGGTGGCGGTTCGGTCCCCGGTGCGAGGGCATCGATGAGTGCCGCCACGTCCATGAGGACCAGAGTCGCGTCCAACCAGGACAAATCGGGCGAGGATGGCAATGTGAGCAGCTCGGGATAGCTCGTGTGACTGAACCGGAGATCCGCGATCCAGAGCTGCCAGGTGCTCATCATGCGATCCAGGGAATCCGGTGTTCCACCACGCATGTGGGCGACGATGACATCCTCGGCATCGAGACACGACCGTGCTTCGCTGGCCAGCGCCCAGACGAACCGTTCACGCCGCTGGTAGGCGGACGCGAGTGCCGTGATCCGGGTCGCCAACCCGATGAAGATCAAAATGAGGCAGCCGTACACCGCCAACGGGACACCGTGGCCGGCCCATTTCGGATCATCGAGCTGGCCCAGCGCGTATTCCACCGCACGAATGTCAGGGGGGGCTGCCCCAACCGACGCCGCCAGCAGTGCCGTCCCGACAACCGTGCCCGATCCCCATATCAGCGGCGGGAACAAAACCGCCACCGGGCCGATCATCCTGATCACCAAGCGATGAATCCGCCGGCTCGGGACAGCCCGGTTGATCTGCCGTGAGATCCGGAGCAGTACCTGCACTGTTGTGAATACGAGTCGCGACGGCCGCCTGCGGGGCGCCACCGCGGTCCCGAGCACGCCGCGGCCGGTTACGGCCAGGACGACGAGCCCGCCCAGAAAGCCCGTGGTCGCCACCCAGGTGCTCACCGTCGTCTCCCCGGTCCACCCGTGCCGGGTATGCAGGGAAGCGGTGTATCCCTGTTTCTTCTGACTGCCATTCCGATCGCCCTCCTGCGGCCTCGATGCACGATGCAAGAACCAGCTTGGGCCGCGAGCCCCGGACGAAACAGAACGAGTTTATGCTGGTAGTGCGAGTGCCAGACCGGGCGGTGCCAGTGCGCCGATAAAGAAACCGGCTTACTGCCGGCACGCTGACGCGAAGGCGTCGGCGCCCGCGTCCCAGGTCCGGCGCAGGTCGGAGCCGTCAGGATAGCGCTGGTCGAGCTCGAGGATGACCATACCGTGAGCAAAGGACCATAGCGCCTGTGCCAGGTTGGGGTCGCAGGTCGCGAGGAAGAACGGTTCGCCGGCCCACTCCTCCAAGCCCGGCGTCATCGCGGCGCGGGGCAGGCGGGAGCCGGTGGCCAGCCGGTACAGGTTCGGGTGGGCAAGGCTGTATGCGCGGTAGGCGGCAAGAATCGCCGGGATAACTCTGTGCACTGTGCTGTGACGCACCGCCTCGTGCAGGTCCTGGCCGATCTCGGTCAGCGCATCCTCGAGCAGGGCCAGCTCAAGCGCGTCCTTGCCGGGTAAGTGCTTGTAGATCGACGGCGCCTGGATGCCGAGCTCGGCGGCGAGGCGGCGCATGGTCAGGGCGTCCGGCCCGTCGGTTTCGAGCAGTCGCCGGCCGACTGAAATGATCTCGATGGCGCGCGGGGTGAAGGCCCGCTGCCGGGCGGGCGCGGGTCGGGTCATGAGACCGGGTCGAGGACGAACACGGGATGTTTATGGACGATTTGGGCGATTTCGTCATCGGACGAGTCCGCGCTGACACCGTCGAAGAACACTCCCACCTCAGCCTTCCAGCGGCGAAGATACGCACGCAGAATAGGCGTCTTGGCCACATCGGCAACCTCGTGGGCGCTGCGGTGTTCCCGGCGGCGGCCGAGTAGGAGGTCGAGCTGGCCGTCGGCGGCGCGTAGATTGCGCACCCACTGGCCTTCACCGCGTGCCGAGACCAGATACTGCCTGCCGTCATGGGTGAGCACGTTGACGGGCACCTGACGCGGCTGCCCGCTGGTTCGTCCCCGCACCTCCAGGATGCGGCTGCCCCAGATGCTGACCCCGGCCCGGGTAAGGCGCATGACCAGGTTGTTGGCGATGTGTTGGGTGAACCATCCGGGCTTGCGGTAGTGGGCCTTGGACGTCTCGGACACAGCGGGACTCCTTGCTCTCGAGCCATCGTGCGAGCCATCGTGGCGTGGCTAACACCGTTAGCAAGACGGTAGCTAACGGCGTTAGCTTGGTCAAGGTGGTCATGTCCACGCCGGCAGTCGTCCCAACCCCGTGCGCCGGCGGTCGTCCCAACGATGTGACTTTCGTGCTGCTCCCATCGCAGCAGATTCACATCCTTCGGAGGCCAGACCTGCGGGTATCCACTCCAGTGGGACGGCGCGGCGTCAGCCCTGCAGGATCCAGGACCAGATGGGCAGCGTGAGCAGGGATGCCGGCACCCCGACGCCGACCATCAGACTGGGCAGCGGTGTCGCCAGGTCGTAACGGGTGGCAATCATCGCTCCGGCGACCATCGGCGGCATCGCGGTCTCGAACAGCGCCACCTGCACCCCGTGGTCGTCCAGGGAGCCGGTCAGAGCGTAGGCCCCGAACACCAGGGCGGGGCCGATGACGAGCTTGACCAGCAGGCCGATCGCGAGCTCCCGGCGCCAGGTTCGCAGCGCGCCGATGCGCAGCTGCAGGCCGATCGAGAACAACGCCAGCGGGGTGAGCGTCGCGCCGAGGGCCGTCAACGCCTCGGTGAGCCAACCCGGAAACGCCACCGGACGCAGGATCAGCCCGGTCAGCAGCGCGATCAGGGCGGGCGCCGTGAACAGCCGACGGGCGATCTCCATTCGGGTGACACCGGCCCCCGAGGCCGTGGCCGCCACCGCGATGACCACCGTCCCGACGATGACGAACGAGCCGAGCTGGTCGACGAGAAGCGCGACCGGTACCGAGTCCGCCCCGAAGAAGGCCGTGACCATCGGTATGCCGACGAAGGATGTGTTGGCCACAGCGGCGGTGACGATCAGCGCACCGACGACGTCCCGGCGCAGGCGCAGGACACGGCCGATGCAGAGAAACAGCGTCGCGCCGACGACGAACAGCAGGTACGGGCCGGCGATGATGAGCAGTAGGTTGGCTGGGAACACCACGCTGTGTAAGACGCGGAGCGCCAGGGCGGGAAGGGCGACGTCGAGGACCCAGAAAGTGACCATCTGATGGGCGTCATCGGCCATCTGGCCGCGCCGTCGTGCCGCGCTGCCCGCCACGATGCCCGCCATCAGACCAACGACCAGGACGAGTAGGGCGGACACGTCCGGCATCCTGTCAGGCGTTGGTCGGAACCCCACAGCGGGCCGTATCCGGCCACGCCGGCGTTGCTGGATACGCTCGTTGCCGTCTGCGAAGAGTGCCCGGTCGAGGTGGGAACCGAATCGGCCGCCAGCCGCCTTTGCGTCCCGAGCCGCTCCGGAGGCCCAGCACAGTGTCTGCTTCAGTGTCCACGATCGCCTCGAACACCCTCGCGCTCGGCCCGAGCTTTCTGGATGCGCAGCATCTGGCCAAGGCGGGTCTGATCGTCGTCCTATTGATCGTTTTTGCCGAGTCCGGCCTGTTGGTCGGGTTCTTCCTGCCCGGCGACTCGCTGTTGTTCACAGTCGGTCTGCTTGTGTCCAACCACACGTTGTCCACTCCGCTGTGGCTCGCCTGTCTCCTGATCTCGATCGCCGCGATCCTCGGCGACCAGACCGGTTTTCTGTTCGGACGCAAGGTCGGCCCCACCCTGTTCCGGCGTCCCGACTCACGGCTGTTCAAACAGGAGAACGTGGAGAAGGCCCGCGACTTCTTCGAGCGCTACGGACCCCGTTCGATCGTTCTAGCCCGTTTCGTGCCGATCGTCCGGACGTTCACCCCGATCATCGCGGGCGTCAGCGGCATGAACTACCGGCTCTTCAGCACCTTCAACATCATCGGTGGGCTGCTGTGGGGTAGTGGCGTCACACTGATCGGATATTTCCTCGGCAAGGTCCACTTCGTGGCGGACAACGTGGAGGGAATCTTCATCGGGATCGTGCTGCTCTCGGTCATCCCGATCGCCTTCGAGCTGCTGCGGGCCCATCGCCGGGGAAACCGGCCAGCCCAGAACTCGGACGCACCTCGACGCACACCACAGTCGCGTCCGCTGGGCGATCGGGACTGACACCGGCTACCCGCGGGCTGCGCAAGGACGGACTTGCGGTTGGAAATCGGGTCAGCCAGGCCCGTCGAACCGGCCCGGCGGCAGAGGTTCGGGCGGCCCGGGTTCCTCGTCCCGGATGGCATCAGGGCCGCAACCAGCGGCCCACACGGTCCGACACCGTTCGCAGTCCTCGGCCGCGCGGATGCCCTTGAGCGGATTACCTGGCCGACGTCGGGCGCGGCGGTGATCGGGACAGCGTAGTGAGACGAACGTTGCCAGAACGGGGGTCGCGTCAGCCACCGATCGTCCCTTTCCCTTGGCACACGGTGCAGTCGACTTCGTTCGAGCCGGTGAAGCCGCCTTCCTCGTCACGCTCCAAGGTGTCCTTGAGTACCTTGCCGGTACCGCGGCAGGTGTCGCAGGTCCGCAGTCCAGCTTCCCGGCCGTCTTGCTGCCCGCGTCCGCCGAGCTCTCGTTTGCGCCTCTCGCGGCCCTTGTCCTGTGCCACGGCCGCCTCCACGGGTACTCATCGCCGTGACCGCCACGTTACGGACGGGGCAGGACGCTAGCAAGAGTGCACGAGGCCCGCGTTCTACGTGTCTCGTGTCGTGCTTGCGTGCTCGTCAGCTTGCTTTGGAGCGAGTAGCGAACTGGTCGAGCAGGGCGTCGATCTCTTCGACATCACGGAGTGCGGGTGGCAGGGCAGGATCCCCCATACCCGCTCCACTTCTTTGCTGCTCATCAAGCCAGGCCATGCGGCAACGGAAACATTACTCCAGTGGGGGCAACCTGTACCCCAAGTCATGACAGGTGTGGTGCGGGCCCGCCAGGAAAGCTCCCCATCGGGGTCGAGGAGTTCGGTGGGAGTACCGACAAGATCGGTGACGATGGCGTGGAACCGGGCGTCGAACCACGCCTGCTCGGCGGTGTCGTCGCCGGGTTTGCCATCCGGATCCTTGTCGGACGGGCGGCGTTCGTTCCACAGATCCACGAAGCTGTCCCAGGACCGAAACAGCGCCGACACCGCATCCCACGCCTTCGCATCCCACGGCCTGTTCTTGATCCCGCTGTCCGCGAGCGCGGCCTCAATCCCGCGGGCACAGCTCCGGGCCGCACCCCCACGCAACTCCGCTGGCCCGGTAGTCGGACCCCGGTACCGCCGCCGTATCCCGCAGCAGGGTGGCAGCCTCGTGCCGGCCACGAGGCTTCACCGGCTGCCATGTGATGCCGCCGGTGAACAGAATCCGGGTGGTGGGGCCGGGGTGCGTAGGTCGTTAAGGCCATCCTGATGACCGGAACCACCTACCGTTCGGCCGAATGTCGTCCGACAGTAGGTGGAATTGGCCGTTATGATGACGTTTTCTACCTAAGATGTCATTGCATGCGATAAATCTGGCCGATGGGCCGGGTACACCTTTAAGGATCTGGAGTTGCCGTAGGGCCGCGGTATGCAGTCTCGACCCACCTACCGCTGCGACCTCTCCGACGACCGCTGGGCACTGATCGAACCGTTCCTGACCGCTTGGCGGGCCAGGAACGCCGGACTCTGCGCAGCAACCTACGGCCACACGATCACAAACATATATATAAAGTAACATACTGTGACAAAATCGGCGTCAATGTTCCAGAAGATCGAAACTCTTCCCGGCCCCGGGCGGTACTCGCGGGAGCCCTCTGCTACCTGATCGACATCTGCACCGTGTTCGCCAGGCTCGTCCACGACAGCCAGGCGACCGGTGCGTTCCGCGGAACACAGAGCCCGGCAACGGCCGGCCGTTCGGCACTGTTCCGACTGACGGCAAGCAACGTGGTGGCCGGACCGGCCCCCGGTACCGCCGCCGTATCACGGACCAGATCGATCTCGGGATTGTTCTGCCGGTTTCACCATCCGCCGACGGCCTCGACCTCCGGCCAGCCGACCTCATCGTGGGCAAGGGCGGAAAGAGCCAGATCGCCACGCTGGTCGACCGAACCAGCCGGTTCGTTGTGCTCGTCCGCATCCCCTACGACCGCACCGCCGAGCGGGTCGCCATTCAGCTGTCCCAGCAGGTGAAGAAGAGGACCCGCGACAGCGGGCACCTTGCCGGCGGCCTACCCGACTTGGCGGGCCGGGATGAAAAACGGGCGGGAAGAAGTAAAGTTAGCGGAATCACGAGACACTACACCCGTCGGGCGGCTCCGAGGGGCCACAAACCTTCATCCCACGCAGCACCGTATCGAGCAAGGTTTGCCCACCTGACAACTTGAATAATCTTCCCGGTGCTGTTCAATTCCCCCCGGTTCGGTTGTCCGGGAACCGTGCTGGTATGTCATCGCGGCCCGCGGTCGGATGGTTCTCAGCCGTTCATCGGGTCGACCCGGGGCTACACCGTCCAACGGTCGGGGGCGGCACCGCCGAGCCAACGGTCGATGTCGGCACGCCGCCAGACCCTGGTCCCGCCCCAGGTCGCCGTCCGGTTGACCACCGCGACAGGAGCAGGCGCACGGGGATCGGTCCGCATCCGGTGGTCGACAGCCTGGCGAGTCACCCCGAGGACGGCGGCGATGTCGGAAGACCCCACGAACATCGGCGGCTCGTCCACAACCGTTGACGATAGCCTGCCCACGCGCGACCGCAGACCCAGATCAGGCTCTTCATACGGCAGGGCCGCTTCGCCGCGGCTGTGACAACACAGCGGCGGACCAAGGCCAAGACCAAGACAAAGATCAAGGCAAAGATCAAAATGACGGGTAGCATGCCTTGGCTACACGGTTGGCTACAATCTCCCGGCGGTCGCGCTCGCCGCGGTCGCATCGGGGGTCCGGGGGTTGTCCCCCGGGAAGGCATAACGGCTGGTGGCGAAGCCGACGGCGGTCGGCGAGCAGGATGATTGAGCGAGTGGAGACGAGGGGAATCGAACCCCTAACCCCTGCCTTGCAAAGGCAGTGCTCTGCCAATTGAGCTACGTCCCCTCGAGGGGAAACCCTCCTAAGAGTACGGCACGCAGCCGGTAGCGGGCCGGTAGCGGGCCGGTCACGGATGAGGATCGCACGGGGCGCGGGTTGTGTTCCGCGGAGCACAACCCGCGCCCCGTCCCTACCCGGTGGCCTGTCGTGTCAGGAGTTGCAGGATGCAAGCCCCAGTGCCCTCAGGAGGGATCCGGCAAAATTCGCATCCTCCAGGCAGGAGGGCGTCGGTGCGGGTTGCGGCGACGGCGGGCTGGCCGAGTCGCCACCCCGCGTCAGCTCGGCCGTGCCGGCTGTCGAGGCGGACTCCTGGCCGGCTGAAGGCGAAGCCGCCGGATTGGGCGCATTCGCCGGTGCGGCGGTGGATGGCCAGGTTGACGCCGCGGCCACAGGCCCCGCCGGATCGCCGGTGGGCGGACCAACACCGCCCGGAGCCGCTGACGCTCCGACCGGGTCAAGCACGGACGTGGTACCGGCAGCCACCAGCCGCGGGTTGTTGCCCGATGCTGCCGGCGGCCGCCTGGGAGCAGCCGTCGCCGCAGCCGAAGCGGTGGTCACCCCGTCCTGTGCGTCCCGCGCGTCCTGCCCGGAAGGACCCACGATGCCGGGTGACGTCGTCGCCGCGCTGGCCGGCCCGTCACCCGACGTGCCTGGACGGACCACGGTCGTTTCATGCTGTCCGCCGCCCGAGAGCACAGCCGACACAACGAGCAGAACTATAGCTACGAATCCGCCCAAACCAGCACCCACGGCAACCTCGCGAGGCCGAGGAGTGTCGTCATCCGACCCGCTGGCGCCGATCAGGTGCCGTGATTCGCCGACGGGCACGCCGCTGTCGCTTGTCATCCGTCCCCTTCATGCCCGGAGCCACCTTCCAGGCGCCCGGACCGATCCCGGGCGTCCCCGTCCGACAGCCAGCTCTCACAACGCTTCGCCTACAACTTAGACACAAACGGTAATGAGACACATAGGATGCCAAAGGGAACTCAACCACAACCCCACTACTGGCGGGTTAAGCCCTCGGAAAAGGGCATGGGAGCTCAGGATTGAAGATCTTTAACGATCAGGGCATGCGGGTCTACCGGAGACTCCACGCAGCCGGAACCGGCCAGGCATCACAGCGGGCCGGCGGGTCGTTCACCGCCGACAGGCGCACAGGCGCACAGGGTCCCCGGTGGATGGTCAGAGGTCGAACCTGAACCATCCACCGGGGATCACACGATCACAGGGGTGACCGATACCTCAGAGCTGAGAGAGGAACACACGGCCTGACAGGACAGCCCTGCGGGCGGGACGTCAGTTCAGGTTGATGGCCGTGGTCGCCTCGTGCCAGAGGTCGACTTCGTCCTTACCCCGCCGACGGCGCACGACCGTCGCCACGGCGCCGGCGCCGGCGACAACTGCGAGAACTACGAGCTTGCGAATCATGTAGGCCAACCTACCCGCGTCGGGCGATGCTTGCCCACCCGCCTGGTGCGACCCGTTGTGGGCAGCTGTGGGCGGTCGCGGCTACTCGATTCTCAACAGGCGCCGGGAAAAGGTCAGCGCTGGTAGGTGGCCCGAAGGACCCCGCGGGCGAGGGTGTGGAACGTCAGGTTGCCCCCGACCACCGCCGGTGAGACGGAGTCGGGGATCCCGAGCGAGGGGACGTCGACCGCATGGACGGCAAAGACGTACCGATGTGGACGGTCACCCTCCGGAGGTGAGGCGCCACCGAAATCGACTGTTCCATAATCATTGCGGACGTGGAAGGAGCCCACGGGTAGGCCGGAAAGGTCACCGCTGGCCACTCCGTGCGGCAGTTCGGTGACCGAGGCTGGAATGTCGACCAACGTCCAGTGCCAGAAGCCGCTGCCCGTCGGTGCGTCCGGGTCGAAACAGGTGACAACGAAGCTCTGCGTCCCCGGCGGGAAACCCGTCCACGCAAGGTGCGGCGAGAGGTTCTGCCCGCCTGCGCTGGTGTGGACAGCCGTCAGCGGGAGCGTGGCACCGTCGGCGACGTCGTCACTGGTGAGGGTGAACAACGGCGCGGGGGGGAGAGTATCGAAGGGGTCCGGGGACGTGCCGCGATCGAGCAGAGACATCAGCCAGCCTCATTTCCATTGTCAGGTGATTACCGTCGTGCTGTGACATCTGTCGTGCTGTCGCATCTGTTGGGACACGACTTCTGTTGTGACACGACTGTTACGTGTCCGGCACGGCATTTCTAATACAACCTCGGCGCGACGTGGCTCACCGGGTCCGTCGGGTCCGTCGGGTCCCAGGCGGTGTTGCCCATCCACACGCAGCCACGACGCGTGTCACCTGGAAAGTTACGTTACGTTAACCTAACTTTGAAGGGATTGGCGGCGTCGCCGCACTCGACACCGCGCCCCGATGCCGATAAATGATCATAAATAGGTTCCTGAAAAGGACCTTACGGGCACGGTGGTGCGTGGTGGGCGCCCGCAGAAAAACTCGGGCTCGTTGCGGGTTTTTGGGTGCCAAGTGGGACGCGCGGGCCTCCGGCCCGCTACCCTGGGAGCGTCCCGGTGGGGTGACTACCGACTCCCCCCGTGTTGGTGGTTTCCCACCGGGGCGCTTCCCCTCGGCGCAGTGGCGCAAGCGCAAGGTAGGGCCTTGGGTCCGCAGGTGGGTGAGTTGCCTCCGACACGCCGGGGCGACGTCCGGGCAGGGGAAGGCGTCCATCGCCGTTGCCGCCCGCGCAGGCCCTCGCGCATGCCTTCGGGACAGGTACGCGCTTACGCTCCGGGCGTGAGGGCCATGATGTAGGTGCCGGGATGCGTCGCGCCTTCCTGGTTGACGATCGGTCCGTATGTCCACGGCAACACGGTGGAACTGCGCTCATCGGGTGGCGTGATGCCGAGGCGCGTCGCGGCAAAATCGGAGCTGTTGGCCGTGTCATCGGCGAGGTAGGTCAGCGTCGCGTGCGCGTTCGCGCCCGGTGCGAGAACGATCCTCGTGCTGCTGACGAGCGGGGATCGCGGGATGTCATACGTGGCTCCGTTCGCGGACAGCAGCTGCGCGCCCGGGAATCCGTACATGCTGCATCGGGTCGCCGACCGGTTCGTGAACGTCACGGGGATCTGGCGTTGTGACGCGGCGACGGTCGTGACCGTGCCCAACGTGACGGTGAGGCCCGCCATGGTGCACCGCGTGATCTCCGCAGGTATGGCAGCCTGGCCGTTGGTTGCCGTCGACGGCGTCGATCCGGGGGAGACAGACGTCGATCCGGCGGAGACTGCCGATGACGGAGTGGCCGCCGAATGCACGGCACCGGCCGAGCCACTGCAGGACGCGGCAACGAGCGGTAGCACGAGCAGCAGTACTTTCCGGCGCGGCACCCGATCGAGGTGTCGATGCATGTAGCCCCCAGGGCAGGTGCGCGGTTTCGGATGGAACGCGCGTGTTCCGCCACTATGTCGTACACCGGCGTCGCCGACACCGACCCACGTCGCCCGTGCTACCCACCAAATCGAGTTTGACAGGTTTCACACTGCCACAGTAGCAACGAGTGATCGTTAATATCTGCTCAACATGGCGGTGGCCGCGGGGTGCGAGGTGTCAACGGAAAAGTTCCCGGGACTGTAGTAATACTCCCAGCGCAATGTGCCGTCAGACTGCGGGTACAGCCGGATCTCTCCGTTGTCCGCGCATCGCGATCCGCCGTCGATGATCTTCTCCTGTACTCGGGTCTCGTCGCCGCCCACAATCAAGGTCAGTGAACCACCGCACGGGAAGGTCGGATAGGTGACGGAGCCGACGACCTCCCCTATCCGGCCGTTTCGGAGCTCCAGCCTGGTCGGGTACTTGTCGGGATGGCCGCCGGGTTGGCTGACCACACCCTCCCAACGGCCGACCAGCGTCGCGGGCACAGACAGCATCCGGTCGGTATGTTCAGTCGCTGGCCCGCTCGTAACGGCTGTCGCCGTGGGCTTGTTGGAAGCAGGCCCCGTGTCAGTCCCACTCCGAGTGGTGGCTGAACGATTGTTGGTGGCCGTGTTTCCGGTGGCCGTGCCCGTCGTGGCGCCGCTGTGACTCGCCTGCTCCGACGGCGTGTTGCCGAGGGTCGCGAGGAACACGATCACGGCTACGAGTGTGAGTGCCGCGGCGCCGAGCCCGACGATGAGCCAGGGTGACCCTTTGCGGTCTGGGGGGCGGGGCGGGTCGGGCGACCACGGTGCGGGCGCTGGAGGCCGAGGGTGCTCCGCTTTGGTCTGCTGTAACGGCGGGGGCGGTTTTGGTGGGGTGAGGCTGTAGCGGGTGAGGTCCGCGGTCACGGTGGGGGGTAGCCAGCCTTCGCCGATACGGAGCCGCTCGTCGGTGGACGCTGCCCGGCACAACTCGATGAGTGCCGCGGGGGTGGGGCGGCCCGCCGGGTCCTTGTCCACGCAGCGTTCGAGGACGCTGCGGACCTGCTCCGGGCAGCGGTCCCAGTCGGGCTGTTCGTACACGATACGGTGGAAGACGGCGGCGTCCCCGCCGAACGGCAACTCGCCGGTGATCGCGTAGTAAGCCGTGGAACCGAGCGAGAAGATGTCCCCGGATGTGTTGAGGGATTTTCCGCGGACTTGTTCGGGGGCCATGAACGCGGGTGTCCCGATCCGTACCCCGGTCTGGGTGAGTGCCGCCGAGGAGTTCTCGACCGCCCGGGAGATACCGAAGTCGATGACGCGGGGGCCGTCAGCGGCGAGGATGACGTTTCCCGGTTTGAGATCGCGGTGGATCACGCCAGCGGCGTGGATGGACTGCAATGCCTCCGCGACCCCGGCGAGCAGCACCAGGACGGTCTCCGCCGGCAGCGGGCCCTGGCGGGCGACGCTGGCGGCGAGGGAGGGTGCGGCGA
This sequence comes from Protofrankia sp. Cas3, assembly GCF_963555955.1. Classification (NCBI taxonomy): domain Bacteria; kingdom Bacillati; phylum Actinomycetota; class Actinomycetes; order Frankiales; family Frankiaceae; genus Protofrankia; species Protofrankia sp. Cas3. The sequence goes on along the minus strand of NZ_CAUVXP010000015.1, from coordinate 14,960 downwards.
CGTAGGCGGTGGCCAGCCACGGTTGCGGGGCATGGGGGTCGCAGTCGATGACCGGCGCGGTGTACAGGCCCTGCACCCGTTGAGCGATCGCCACCTCTTTTTCGAAACGGCGGCGGAACTCTGGATCGGCGGCGAACTCCGGTCGGGCGATCTTGAGTGCGACCGGCCGGCCGCCGGGGGTGTAGGTCAGATAGACGGCGCCCATGCCGCCCTCGCCGATCCGGGCCCGCAGCAGGTATCCGCTGATCTCGCGGGGGTCCTGCGGGGCTAGCGGCGTGAACACCGCCCCCCATGCCGGTTCCGACCCGCCGGGTGCGCCCGGGGGTGGCACGGGCCGGTCTATACGGGTGCGATCGGCTCCCCGCGGCGTGTTGTTCATCGTCCCCCTGCCTGGTTCGGTGCCGGTGTCCGTTGAGATGCGGGCCGGAACCAGGTCCGATTCTGACAGTGTGCATGATTCTGGGTGCGGCAGCTGATCAGGGTCCGGTGAGCCCCTCTCGGACTGCGATGCCGGCGAGCCGGTCACCCTCCAGGTGGAATTCGATCAGCCATTTCGCCGAAATGAGCGGCCACCGCCCCCGCGCGGGTGCCGAGCACCGGATGACGCCGCCGACTGCCTCCGAACACTCCACATGCTGCGCGGCGGCGAAACTCCGGATGGCCGACGAGTCGCTTCCCAGCGGAAGGGCTTCCAGCAGCCGAGTGCGTACATCGGCAGCGGTCTTCAGTCGCTTCCACCGGATTCCGGCCATCGGGGTGCTCCGTCAAAGAATCTGGCCCCATCCAGGGGCGATCATCACTGGCTTGTTCTCGGGCACACCACTCTTGTTGAGGATCGTACGCGCGACGGAGTTGCTGTTCGGTCCGGTCGGCTGGTACGGAATCGCCGCCGCGTCGATCCGGCTCAGCTCCCTGGTGAAAGAGGCGTCCTTCCCGTGCGCGGCCGGGCCCGCCATGACCGTCGTCGACGGGGCACCGGGCTCCCAGTCGATGGTGCCCGGTGTGTACGGGCCATGATCGCATTTGATGGCGCCGTATCCGCCCGGACCACCCCGGCCGCTCGGTCCGCCCCGGAAGAAATAAGGGGTTCCGGAGGCGTCGATATAGATCACGAACAGGTGGTAGACCGGCAGTCCGGCCAGCCCTCGGATCTTGGTGGCCCGAACGTCGATCTGGCCGGAGGGCGGGGCCGCCGCCCGCTCCTCACCCGAGCCGGTATCCGCACCCGCGTCATCGGGCTGGGTGTCGACACCCGCGATCGCTCCGGCGTCATGGATATCGCGGTCCACGTCCTGGCCACCGTCCTGCTCGCCGTTCTGGGCGGCGTCCTGGCCGGTGTTCTGGCCACGGTCTTCATCCGAGGAGGACGATGACCACTGGCGCTGAACCTGGGGCTGCAGGGTTGTCAGGAGGCTTGTCATCGCGCGGTTGCCCACAGTGCTCTGCAACGCCAGCAGGCCGAGGCCGCCAACTGGTGCCGGGGACACCTTGGACGGCCGGGCCTGAGCCCGCACCGTTGGGGCGAACTCGGGGTCCACATATCGCATGCGGAGTCCTCCTACCAATCCCGCCTTGGAGTAAACCGTGCCGCCATAGGCGCTGGCGAGCGCTCAGGGGCAGCCTTTCGGGCAGTCGTACCGGCAGTCGACATCACGTACAACCGTGGGAGCAGGGCACGGAGTGCTTACCGGCGGTCCTGGGCGAGCCCAAGGCGCGGCTGCTGCGGTTTCACGCCGGCCTCGGCGTCGGGACACGTTGACTACGATGCGTGACACTTGGTTTGTGGACATATGGGGCAAGACCCTCTATGGGGAGCGGCCACGTCGTCCTGATGCACGCGGGACGTGGGAGGCAAGACCCGGCTGAGGTCGCCCACAACAATGCCCATGATGCCTGCCACCACCAGTGGGACATTCGCCGAACCCTCGACCAAGTGGGTCCTGCTGACCAGCGGTGGCGATCAGGCGCTGTGATCAGGCGCTGCGGGAAGGTGTTCGTCGCCGTCCGCGACGATTTCACGGGCGTAGGCGTCGAATTCTTCCAGGCTGCGGAAGGCGGTCGTGCGGCCCGTCACGATGTCCTCGTCGGCCTTACGTTCGCCGGCCTGCCAGGCTGATGTCCAGAACCACGCCTGGTCGGGGGGAGGGTCGTCACATGGGGTGGTGCCCATCGTGAACTCGATCATCGCACCGGTATCCCTCGCCATGGCTCGTCAGGCGCCGCGCTGTTGGCTGCCACCAACGGTCTGGAGAGCGTCAAACCGGCTCAGGCTACAGCAGAGGACCAGCTTCGGGGTCATCCAGCGGGCCCCGGACGGGTGGGATCCTCCGGAAGCCCGACGAAAGATCATTTGCTTCGTCGCTCATCTCGGTTACCGGTCCGGCTTCGGCGGGCCGCTGGAAGATCGAGATGAATTCCACATCCCCGAACGCCTCGGTAAACCGCACATCGTCCGGCAGCGACGCCCACATCCGGATCAACTCAGCCGGAGATGCCATTGGCCGGATCGTCACCACGTAGTGCTCGGCTTCGTCGTCCGCCATCCCGTTCTGTCCCGATCCCGTCGGTTGTTGGGCGCCGGCCCGGCCCTGCGGAGACCGTTCGACACGAGGCGGGGCCGGCTGACAACAAGCCTGACGGTCAACAGGGCGGCCGCGGAACGCCGAGGTGGCATGGAGTCACGGCATGGGTGCCGAAGCCCGATGAGGGCAGCCGACCGGTTGCCGAACGATCGCCGGCCGCTGCGGAAGCCCTGCCGCACAAGCGGATATACCGGGGCGGCATGGCCGCGCTACGCTCAGCGTGCCGGCATGTGCACGCGGCTGCGGTCAGCCATGCGGCTACCCCTGAGACGGCGGAGGACCGGTGCGAGAACCCGCTCCCCCCTACACGGTCTCGCCCGCCTTGCTGGTCCGGGACGACATGCGCGCCGCCCTCTACGCTCACGATTTTGCCGCCGCCTTCCTGCTGATGCGTAAGTGGGACCACGCCAGCCAGGACCGGATCGCCTCGCCGATCGACGGCTTCAGCCAGCCGCGGATCAGCCGGATCGTCCGCGGCGAGGAACGGATCCAATCCCTGGAGGTCATCGAGCGGATCGCCGACGGCCTTCGCATTCCCGGCGCGTTCCTACGGCTCGCCCCGCGCCCCTGGGAAGCCGACACACCAGCGGGCGCCGCGCACCCGCAGACCATCGACCCGGCGGAACCGGAGACCTCACCCGGCCGGGACGTCGGCACCGGCGGTCTGGTGGTTGAGGAGGACTTCGCCGAACTGCGTTACGACGGCGGGGTCTACTACCCGCAGCAGCGCCGCCGGATCACTAACGTCGGGTCCGAACCGGTCACCCGCTACCTCATGCGGATCTCCGTCGACCGGTATCCGGGCGACCCGGAACGGTCCGCGCGGCTGTACCGGGCGAACCCGCTGCGTTGGGATTTCCTGCGTCTGGCGGCCCGATGCGACGGGGAGGAGATGTCCTGGACGGTGAAGACCGACTGGGACGCTCTCAAGGAAGTCTGGCTGCTGTTCGAGAACGTCCGCCGTCGGTTTCCGCTCTACCCCGGGGACACCGCGACCATCGAGTACGCCTACCAGGTCCGTGAGGACAAGTGGGGGCAGTGGTTCCAACGTGCCGTGCGCACGCCTACCCGGCATCTGTCGGTCAGCCTCGACTTCCCCGCCGACCTTGATCCGGTGGTGTGGGGAATGGAGACGTCCACGACAGCCGACGCGTTTCCGTTCCGAACCGCGATCCGGCGGGAGGGTACCGGTGACCGGCGGATCTTCTCCTGGGAGACGCACCATCCGCCGCTGCACACCCGCTACCGGCTGGAGTGGAACTTCCGCACCGCAGCCCCCGTCCCGAACGAGTCCATGAGCCCGAGCAGTCAGATGGCGTCGGTCGGGATCGTCCAGGACGATGCCGAGATCCTACGACACCCGGCCCGCTCATTCGATCTTCCTATGGAGGACGAGGATGCCCGCCGCGTCATCGCGGAACTGGTCTCGGCCATCGCCCGTGTCGCCGCCCTGCATACCTTCGGTAAGGGGATGGGGATCGCGGCACCCCAGATCGGGATCAACCGTGCCGCCGCGATCGTCCGAGCTCCGAACGGGGAGACAGTCACCCTGCTCAATCCCCGGATCGTCGAGGAGTCCCCGGACAGCGACGAACAGTACGAGGGATGCCTGAGTTTCTTCGACGTCCGGGGCCTGGTACCTCGCCCGCTGACGATCCACGTCGAACATACCGATATCGATGGGACTCGGCACATCACCGTCTTCGACCGGGGTCTCGCCCGGCTTGTCGCACATGAGATCGACCATCTGTGCGGCCATCTCTACACCGACCGGATGCGGCCGGGTGTCGGGCCGATCCCGGTGGAGCAGTACCGGGGTACGGGATCAGCCTGGACCTACAACCAGTAACAGGCACACGCTCCACGGCCAGGAAGCGTCGTTACGGTCATGCCGCGTCCGTCGCCGTGCGCCGGCTATGATCTTCCGCCGGCGATGCTCCTGCACGCAAAGAACGACCGCCAAAGGCTATGGCCAAAGCGGTCGGACGTTGAGGAAATGCCAAGCTTTGTAGGACGTACCGGTGTGGAGCACCCGCCGACGGCGGGCGCTCCACACCGAACGGGTCAGACCGGGCGGACGTGCTCGGCCTGCGGACCCTTCTGGCCCTGCGTCACCTCGAACTCGACGCGCTGGTTCTCTTCCAGGCTGCGGTAGCCTGCGCTGTCGATGGCGGAGTAGTGGACGAACACGTCGGGACCGCCGCCGTCCTGGGCGATAAACCCGAATCCCTTCTCGCCGTTGAACCACTTCACGGTGCCCTGAGCCATGTGTCGTCTCCTTCGTGGGGCTGGACCAAGCCCGCCCACTGCGAATACCAGGTTGCCGCGGTGGGACCGTCCCACTACCGGAAAAGACCGGAGAAACGAAAAACGCCCGCTGTCAGACTCCGGGGCGTTTGAGCGTTCGAGGAAGCTCCAACTGCAACACAGCCAACGTACCAGGCTTCACGAGGATGCGCGGGGTGAGGGTGCGCAACAGGTGAACTCCCCGACAGGCGGTGCGGATCATGAGCATGATCAATTAACTGGACGGCTCAGGATGTTCGAGGCGGGAGCAGTTTGGCTGATTGATCCGCCGTTGTGATCAGTTGTCCGTTTTCGTCGAATATCCTGGCGCTGACCTGGGCTACGCCGCCGATCACGGCCTCGACCTGGGCGTCCACCAGCATCCAGTCCGTCTGGGCCAAGCGCCCGACCCGCAGACTGTTGTCCAGGCTGAGGGTGTAGACGGGTCGGCCCACCGCATCGATGACAGCGGCCGGCGCCAGATCCGCGAGGATCGCGACCGACGCCGTCGAGGTCGCCATGGGCTGATTCAGCCGGGCCCACAGGATGGCGCGGCCCGAACCCGGGCTGCCATCGAGCGTTGACCGTGGCGGGCGGGCCCAACGCTGTTCGATCCGGGCGAGCATGCCCCCCGCCTCGGCCACGCTGCGGCCGCTGCTGGTGTGGGTCCGCGGCGGGCAGTCCGGCGGGCCTGGCACGTCATCCGGTGGATCGGCGAACTGCACACCGCCGTCCACTGTCGGGCCGCCATCCGTCGAGCTGCCATCCGTCGAGCCGCCGAAGGTGCCCGTGGCCAGCAGGGCGAGCCGGCCGTTGATCATGCCGCGTACCGCGACCTGGGACAGGTTCCGCCCGTGCTGGCCCACCTCGAGCTGAAGATTGAGACACGCCCCGGCCTGGATGGGAGAGACGTACTGGACGGTCGCCCACACACAGCCCCGATCGAGGATGCTCTCGGTGACCGCGATCGCCGCGGCCAGCCCACAACCGCCCCACAACGTCCTGCCGGAGTTGAGCAGGTGCGGGCCGACCACGAGGCTGCCGCCGCCGGCCTCGGCATCGACGCTCAGCCCGAGAAACCCGAGAAGCCCGCGCAGGTCATGCGTGGTGCCTCCGGATGTCCCTCCGGCGGTCCGGTCGGCGCCGTCCATATCCATCCTGAACCCGGTGCTCATGTCCCCATGCTCGCAGGTTGCCCCCTACGGCCGCTCTGTGCGCGATGGGCGCCGGGCGACTATCGCGGCGAATGTCCGGCGACGATGCGCACCAGCGCGGGCAGTGTTCCCAGCATGCCCGGCCGGGTCGGCGGGACGCCGGGCGCATGCGGTGGTACCCGCACCCGCAGAGCCACCGGCAGGCAGCGGAACTCCAGCGGAGGGTCCAGTTGCATGGCCTCGCCGTCAATGCCGATGTTCACCGGACCGGTGGAATCCACCCGCAGCGTCGGGGTCGTCCACCGGTGGAATCCCCGGAAGCGTTCCAGCGCTCCGGCTGACTCGAGCGCCATCAGGGCCGGCACGTCGTGGGCACGGTCGACGAGCACGGTGACGACCCCGAGTTCCCCGCCATCGAGCTTCGGCCGGGTGCCCAGCCCGCCGAGACTGCGCAACTGGTAGGCGTTGTTCGACACGAGCAGGACGTCCGCCGTCGGTGTGAGTTCACCGTCCGGGCCGGTGAAGCGCAGATCCGGTGGGGTGGCCCGCGGGCCCAGCAGATCCGGAAGCATCTCGGTCGCCGTGCCGATCTTGGAGTTGCGGTAGTCGTCGGACTGCACGATCTCGGCATAAATGCCCAGCGAGGCGTTGTTGACGAACACCCGACCATCGACCTCACCGAGATCGATTCGTCGTTCCACGGCGGTGATGAAGCCCTCCAGTGCCCCGGCGACGTCGCTGCGATCAAGGCCGAGGTCGGCGGCGAAGTGGTTTCGGGTGCCGGCCGGGATGCAGACGAATGCGACATCGTGCCTGCGGGCGACATCGGCGACAAGGGCCTGCGATCCGTCACCGCCGGCCATTCCGATCACGTCTGCTCCGCCTGCGACGGCGTCTTCGGCGAGCGCGCGTAGGTCGTCGCCCGGTGTGAGCGTGATGGTCGCGATGCCGCGCTGCCGCGCCTCGTCGACCAGGTGGTGACGTTCGGCGGCACCCCCGCCCGAGCGCGGGTTCACGATGAGGACGCCATGGCGGGCAGGTCCCACAGCGACCCCGGACGGGCGGTGACGCCCGAACGCGGTCCGGGTCGCAGCTCCGGATGCGGCGATCAGAATGATGACGATGATCGCGGTGGTGATGCCGGCGACGTCAAGGGCCAGGACCAGCACGACGAGCGCGACAGCCGCGACAGCGGTCCCCAGGAGGCGGCGCAGGCCGCGGTTGACCAGCGCACTTCCGACGGCGAGTCCGGTGATCACGAATGCCGGGATGACGATCAGCAGTGTGCCTGGATCGTCCACCAGGCTCCAGATCCCGACGACCATGGCGGCCGCGAAGCACAGCAACGCCGCTGTCGCCGCGGCTCGCCGTGACAACGAGGGCCGGGCGACCTCCGAATGCTCATGGGCCATGCCACTCCGTTGCGACTGGTGTCCGTTGTGACTGGTGTCCGTTGTGACTGGTGGCCGCTGTCAGGACACCGGCCGGGTGAACTGTTCCTTACCCCGTGGTGTGACCGTTACCACTGCGAAGGCGTGGCATGGCCGGTGACCCGGCTGCGGCCGGTCATGGGCCGCAGCCGGTGGATGGACGACTGGTGCGAGACTTCTGCCTTATGGTGAAAAGACCCCGGACCCGTGCGAGCCGGTTCATCGCGATCGGAGCCGGGCTGGTGGTCCTCGGCGCCGGTGCTGGCGCATGCAGTTCCGGTGGTGCCGCGCCGGCAGCTGACGCAACGCCGACGAAGATCCAGGCTCCGCTCGGCGCGGAGGCGGGTATCAGGGCGCAGACCGGCAGTGACCAGGGCTCATCCCCCCGCCCGTCGCCCGTGCCCGGCGGCCAGCTGACTCCCGCACCCGGGTCACCGCCGGTGTGTGGCGAGTCCGAGCTACGGCTTGATGCCGGTCCGATGACAGGCGCCGCGTCCGCTGAACGTCAGGGGTTCGTCGTTGTCCTCACCGACATCGCAGACCGGCCGTGTTCGTTGATCGGCTATCCGTCCGTGGTCGCGTTGAACAGCGAAGGCCGCCAGGAGCGGTCCGCCGCCCGGTCCGAAGGCGGCAGCCTGTTCAGGGTGGGCCCACCGGGAACAGTTGTCCTTCAGCCACAGCACAGCGCGTCGTTCGGGGTCGAATGGACAGCCGTTCGTTCCGCGGGCACATCCGATGCCAAGGACGCATGCTTGCCGTACGCGAGTTTTGTGATCATCCCGCCGAACCAGGGTGGCGGTCGGCACGTTGATCGCCAGGTAGCCATCTGTGACGCATTCCAGGCGCATCCCGTGGTCGCCGGAACCACGGGAACACGGTCGCACTGACCGACAGTTACGACCGACGACCGACGACCGACGACCGACCACTACCCACTACCCACTACCTACGACGATGCCCGGAAACCCGCGATGCCACGCAGACGTGGGACGGCACCCATCCGTTGGGGATTCCACCCCAGCTCCGAATACATGTCATTGTCCTGCCATCGGGCCAGCGCCTCCCGGTCCAGGGCGGCGAGCGACTCCGGCAGGGCGTCCAGATGGTGCCACTGAAGGCGGCCCGCCCGCTGGTCCCGGCCTGGCGCTGGCATGCCGCGCCAGTGGGTCAACCGGAAGAACAACCCCACCCGTTCACCGGTATCGCCGTAATGGTGATGCGCCACGTGCGCGAGCCACACATGCGCTGCCATCGCCATCACCGACACCGTGTCGTCGGCGATTCGAAGCACGGCCTCTATCGCCGGTTCATGCCCGTGTAACTCGCCCCATGGCAGCCGCCACGGTGAATCCGGCTCGCCGGAACAGCCCAGCAGAACCGACCCGTCCGCGCGCCACATCAGCACATGGACATCGATCGGCAACTGAGTCACACGGTCGCTATCCGCGCGGTCGATATCCGTGCGGCCGGCATTCGCACGCTCGGTATCTGCGCCGTTGGCGTTGTTGCCTATCACCACAGCCCCCCTCCGGGGGTGTCGTCAGCAGTGGGGTGGATGCGCGGATGAGCCTGCGCTGTACTCCAAGGGGATCGCATTGCGACCCCCTTGGCCCCCCGCGCCCGGCCGGTTACACCGTTGGCACCGTCGGAAACCGGCCCGTTAGCCGGGCCGGCAAGCGCCCGCCGGTCAGCCGCGTTCCAGATGACGGTGAGCTGTTCCGTGGCATCGACGACCGATAACCACATCTGCGCGCCCATCATGTGCCTGACCACCAAGTTTACGAACCGGTTCATACGACGCACCCCTGCAATCACGCCGCCGGAACTTCGACAACGAGTAGTCGTTACCTGACCATCCGCTGTCTGTCTGAAGCCCCGCCTCGCCGACGCTTCCCCCCTGCGAGCCGTCGCCATCGCGAAGTAGGTGAGGCGGACGCCGTGGGTTATCATCACGGCCTCCCGGGATCCCCACTTTCGCGGCGTGAGTGAGGGTGCTTGCACATCATGGCGCTCGTAGTGTGCAAATGCAAGGTCCGGGTGCACGTGCATGTGGCGTGGGCGTCTGTGGGGCGATGGAAGATCGGATGGCATACTCTTGCCCTGACCGATGTTGAGGGGGACTGATCGTGACGACCGCTGAGTCCGGAGGTGGTCCGACTGTGCGTCGGATCCTCCTTGGTTCCCAGCTCCGCCGGCTACGTGAGGACCGGGGCATCAGCCGCGAGGATGCGGGATACAGCATCCGGGCGTCTGAATCGAAGATCAGCCGCCTGGAGTTGGGACGGGTCAGCTTCAAGGAACGCGACGTGGCTGATCTGTTGACCTTCTACGGTGTCACCGACGAGGCTGAACGGGCGCCGTTGTTATCGCTGGTCCGTGAGGCCAACCAACCTGGGTGGTGGCACAGCTACACCGATGTCCTACCAGGTTGGTTCCAGTCCTACATCGGGCTGGAGGAGGCCGCGGCTCTGATCCGCACCTACGAGGTCCAGTTCATTCCGGGCCTGCTCCAGACCGAGGACTACGCCCGCGCCATTATTACTCAGGGTTATAAGGGGATGCCGGCCAAGGCCGTCGAGCGTCGGATCAGTGTACGGATGAATCGACAGAGACTGCTGATGCGGCCAGATCATCCTCGGTTATGGGTGGTCGTGGATGAGGCCGCACTACGGCGGCCGATAGGTGGGCCCAAGGTGATGCGTGCTCAGCTCGAGTACCTCACGACGCTCACGGAGCGGCCGAACCTCACTTTTCAGATCATGCCGTTCCTCTTCGGCGTTCATGCCGCTGAAGGCGGCGCGTTCAGTATCCTGCGTTTTCCCGAAGAGGATATGTCGGATGTCGTTTACCTGGAGCAGCTCGGCGGTGCCGTCTATCTGGACAAGCGCGAGGACGTCGACCGTTACCTGGAGGCCATGAACCGCCTCTGTCTCGACAGCTTGCCTCCGGCCAGCACCGCTGAGGTCCTCAGCCGGATCCTCAGCCAGACCTGAGGCACGGTGGGCAGCACGACCGTGCGGTTCTTCGCGCCCCAGGAGGCGCGAAGCGCCCTGGCTGCCTCGGGTTCATCCGAGGTTTCTACTGGAACAGGTTGTCAAAGTCACCGTCCTTGGCCCCGAGGATGAGCGCCTCGATCTCGGCGCGGGTGTAGATCAGTGCGGGACCTTCCGGATGCCTGGAGTTGCGGACCGCGACGGAGTCCGCTGACAGTCGGGCCATCTCCACGCAGTTTCCCTGCGAGTTGCTCCGCCGGCTCTTCTGCCAGGTGACCTGCGGCAGAGCGGTCGCGGACATTCCGTTGTAGATCTCGTGCACGGTGGTCTCCCTCGATTTTACGAGCCGTCGGCGACACGAGAAGGTCATAATTGTGTCGCCATTGGCTTTTTGTGTTGTTTTGCCATTTTGGTGATAAATAAAGGTCATAATTGTGTTTTCGCTGACGGACGGGGCTTGCGAGTCCGTGCCGTGCCGTGCCGTGTTCCCGTGCGGCTCGCCGCACCCGCGCTCGCACCCGCGCGGACTCGAGTCCCGTCCCGTCTCCGGGCGCGTGAACGGACCGACGGCAGAGCCCACCCCCTCCCGCTTCGCAGGAGCCTTAGACCGTGCAAATGCACGTACTTCGTGCGCAGGATATAGCACGGGCATCCGCACGTGCATCGGAACCGTACGAATTACTTTAGGAAGTAAAATAATGACGAACTGTATGCAATAATTGCGAAAAGCATATATAATGCTACGTAGTGAAGTTATTTGATAACTACAGGGAACGGATCCGTTGCCCGTCTGCTCGGGCAGCGCCTGGCGGTAGGCGCGGCCGGCCACGCCAGAACGCCGCGGCCTCGTCGAACATCGAGATGATCGTCGGCCCGGTCCGGCCGCGCGGTGGTCCGGCCGCGCGGGTGACCCACCCGTGGACGCTGCGTCACCTGGTTCGGGCGAAGCCGTATGAACAGCGGGACCATACGGTGGCCATGGAACGCTTGGCGGACCCGTTCAGCGCAGGTGCGCCCGATATCGAGGGGTCCGTGAAGGGACGTCGTGGTGAGTAGTGCGCTGCCACTGGCGCTCGCCGCCGGCATTTATCCGCTGGGACTGGCCATTGTTCTGCGCTATCTCGGCGAACCAGCCTCGATGCGGCATGCGTACGCCTACCTTGCCGGCACCGCGACCGTCACCTTCGTAGCGGGTGTGGCGATCCTGCTCACCCTGCGCGGCTCCGGGTTGACCGAGCGGAAGCATCCCACGCCGAGCGGCGGCATTCAGGTGTTCCTCGGGGTGGGACTGCTGGTCGTGGCGGTCTTTCTGGCCCGACGGCGAAAGCCGGCCGCTGCGGACGGGCCCGACGCTGCGGACGGGCCAGACGCGGCTGATGCGTCCAGCCCGGCGGACAAGCCTGCTGGGCCGGATCAGACTGACAAGCCCGATGGGGCGAATGCTGTACCCGGGCGTCATCCGGGACTCGGTCGTGTGTATCTGTTGGGGGTGGTCACATATCTGCCGTCCCTGCTCTATGTCAGCGCGATCAGAGACCTCGCGAACACCGACATGAGCGATTCGGCCACCGCGCTGCTCCTGGTGCTGTGCGGTGTGTTGGTGCTCCAGATGGTGGAATTGCCGATAATATTGCGACTGACCGCGCCGCGACACACCGGGGCGATTCTCGCTGCGTACAACGGCTGGATGCACCGGCACGGGCGGGATCTGGTCATCCTGCTTGCCGCCGCTGGTGGCGTGTACGTCCTCATCAGTGGGGTCACGACCCTGGTGGACTGAGTCGGAGGTTCAATGGCATGGAATAGGTGGAACGGCATATTTCCACCAGGCTGCGGACCACTCGCCGTAGGTTTTTCCGGTCGCGGACGACACTGCGGCAATGGCCAGCGCCACAGCCCCCGTCGCCGCCGTCACCAGCTGTCGGACGATTCTCATGACGTCTCCTTTACGGCCATGCCCGATATTCCGGGCCAGGCGGCAGGAGGCATCCTCGTGACATCTCCTCCCGGCGTCGGGTCGGTTGGGAATACCGGCCAGCCAACACCGCAGAAACATCCCGGTCAATGACCCGAGTTGCTTTCGCGTATGAGAACGAATCCGTCGCGGGATGGTATTTCCCGCGGATTGGTGCGGCGGGCGTGTCAACCCGAAATAGAAGGACGGAGGGTGTGTCGGAGAACGTGGGTTACGTGCCGGTGGTCTCCGTCGCGCTGTTCTTCGGGAGTTCAGGCCGAAGGAGACGTGCCGGACGTGCTGCCCACCGTCCGATATCGGGTGCCGGTGCCGGTGCCGGTGCCGGTGCCTCGGCGTCGCATGTCACCAGCGGCAGGTCCGCGCCCCGGTTGGCGGCGAGGCGCAGAAGTTCAGGCAGCAGTGTGGCGAGTACCGAGGCGTCGTCGTCGGCCTCATGGGCCCGACGTTGGGGAACGCCCCAGTGGGCCGCGAGGGTCGCCAGTTTCAGGTCGGGCAGTTCGAGGTTGAGCTGGCGCGCGAGAACCCGCGTGCACAGTCGCCGATCGATCGGTAGGCGCAGGTCGAGCCGCTGAGCCTCGGCTGAGATCATCTGCCAGTCGAACGTCGCGTTGTGGGCGACGAACACCCGCCCGGCAAGCATGGACACCAACGGATCGACGATCTGGTCGAACGTCGGGCTGCCGGCGAGTCGTTCGCGGGTGAGTCCGTGAATATGGATCGGTCCGGGGTCGCAACCCGGATCGAGCAGGGTCGACCAGCTGCCTTCGACGGTGCCGTCCGTGGCAACGTGGACAACGGCGACCGACAGCACTCGGTGTACACGCGGTGACAAGCCCGAGGTTTCGACGTCCACCACGGCGTACCGGTGCGGAAACACGGCGGCGAACTCACGGCCCGGGACCACGATGGTTGTCACAGAACGGATCTTGCCGGACCGCTGCGCCGGGACCGCACCCATATGCACATGAGAGAGACAATTCTTACACTGTGGATGGCGGTCGGCAGGTCGGCAGGTCGGCAGGTCGGGGATCCGGGTCCGGTACATCCATAGGTGGCGGCGGTACCCACCCGGTGGTCGAGTCCATTTTAGATCTTTCGGTCAGGCTGCTTCCCCGGATTCGCGGTCGAACGAGGCTTTCAGGCCGGCGAGGATGGCGATGGCACCGGCAGTCGCCGCATTTGCGATGACGAGCGCCATGTCGCCGTTGAGGAGACCGTAGCCCAGCCACAGACTCACGCCGAGCCCGAGGATTCCGAGATAGATCCAGGAGATGTCCCGGACGGAGCGGGTCCGCCAGGACCGGAACAGCTGCGGCAACCAGCACCCGGTCGTCAGGGCGCCGGCCAACAGGCCCAGGATGGTCATCCGCACCTCTTTCTCGTCGATCCGAGGATATTTCAGACTTGGGTGGCGAGACATCGGGGAACAACCTGTTCACAGGGAGTTATCTCTCATCAGTGCAGACATCAATAGTTGTAATTATACGATCGCTTTCTGTGTTCACGGTGACGCGGATTGATCGTGACCCGATCGGAGGTGTCCGTGATCGATCGGATCCACCCCGCGCCCCCACTGCCATCCGCATTCAGGCGGTGTGCATACTGTTACCCTTCGGTGTTGTTGTCGCCCGTCGGGACTCGGAGCAGATCTGTGCACATATCTCGCGGGAATCGATCACAGCGGTTGTCTCGCCTCGTGTTGCTCACCGCCGTGTGCGCTCCCCTGTTGGCTGCATGTGGCAGCGGTGCGGCTTCGTCCAGGCCGTCCGTTCAGCCACGCACGTCGGCGCGGGATGTCCCGGCGGCGCTCGGGTCCATCGCGTCCCCGGGCACGGCGTCCCCGGCCACCGCAGCGCCGTCGCCGGTCGAAACCCCGCCGGTGTCACCGCGGAACCTATACGCGTTCGACGGGGCAAACCAGTTCAGCCCAGCCGTCCGCAATGCCAGGACCCTCGTCTATGTTCCGAACAGTGACAGTAATACCGTTGATGTGATCGATCCGGCGACTTTCACGGTGATCGACCACTACGTGACCGGTGCCCGTCCTCAGCACATCGTCCCATCCTGGGATCTGTCAACCCTGTACGTCACCAACAACGCCGGAAACAGTCTGACCCCGATCGATCCGACCACCGGGAAGATCAAAGGGTCGAATATTCCCGTTGCCGATCCCTACAACATGTACTTCACCCCGGACGGGACATACGCGGTGGTCGTCGCCGAGGCGCTGGAACGCCTGGACTTCTACGACCCGCACACCTGGCAGTTGCGGACCCAGTTGAAGGTCGACTGTCCCGGTGTCGACCACGTCGACTTCGCCGCTGACGACTCGTTCCTCGTCGCCACCTGCGAGTTCTCCGGCAAGCTCGTCAAGATCGACCTTCGCGCGCCGGCTGTCATCGGGTACCTGACCGTCGGGGGCATGCCGCAGGACATCAAGATCGATCCGCGCGGAGAGGTACTCTACGTGGCCGACATGATGACCAATGGTCTCCATCTCGTGGATCCGGTTCGCTTCACCACGATCGGATTTCTGCCGA
>NZ_CAUVXP010000014.1:60213-60917 GCF_963555955.1 Protofrankia sp. Cas3 | reverse complement strand
GACCACCCGGATCCGCGGCACCCTGGACGCCGAAGCCGCCGCGATCCTGCGGGCCGCGCTGGATCCACTGACCGCACCCCGCCCCGCCGGCGGTACGGCCAACCCCGACAGTGCGGGCACTGCCAACCCCGGCACCGCGGGCACTGCCGAGAGTTCGGGCCCTGCGGGCGGTACGGCCAACGCGGGCAGCACCGGCAGTGCGGGCGACACGGCTGGCACCGGCGGCGGGGAACGGGACCGCCGCTCCCCAGCCCGACGCCGCGCCGACGCCCTCATCGAACTGATCACCCGGGCGCTGCACACCGATACCCTGCCCACCCACGGCGGCTACCGCCCCCACGTCACCGTCCTGGCACCGCTGCCCGCGCTGCTCGGCGAACCCGGCGCGCCACCCGCGGACAACGGCTGGGGCCTCCCCCTACCCGCCGCCGTCCTCGCCCGGCTCCTGTGCGACGCCGAACTCGTCCGCCTCCTGCTCGACCCCACCGGCGTGCCATTGGACGTCGGCCGCACCCAACGCATCGTGCCCCCCGCCCTACGCCGCGCCCTGATCGCCCGCGACCGCTGCTGCACCTACCCGGGCTGCGACCGACCCCCCGGCTGGTGCGAAGCCCACCACATCATCGAATGGTCCCACGGAGGCCACACCGCCCTGAACAACCTCGTACTGACCTGCGGCCAACACCACCGAACACTCCACCACA
>NZ_CAUVXP010000014.1:0-59728 GCF_963555955.1 Protofrankia sp. Cas3 | reverse complement strand
GGCGGCGTTCCCTGACACCGGGTGGTGGAGGCATCGCGGCCCCGGGGGTTCACCCGTGGTTCACAGACCGGATGACAGCCGGCCGCCGGCGGCCGGCCGAGACCCCGCTCGCGGCCCCGCGACGGCACGCCACGACGGGGCGCGAGCTTGCACTCACCCACCTCGAGTGCTAAACAGGACCTGGCACTCACGAGCTTCGAGTGCCAGGGCTGAGCGGCGAGGCCATCTGGCCGTCCGTCGCGGGCGTCGTCTTGGCCAGGCCATTGAACAGCCATTCCCCTGGGAGGACCCCGACACCATGCCGAAGATCATTGCCTTCGATGAGGAGGCACGGCGCGGCCTGGAGCGCGGCATGAACCAGCTGGCCGACGCCGTAAAGGTCACGCTCGGTCCGAAGGGCCGCAACGTCGTTCTGGAGAAGAAGTGGGGCGTCCCCACGATCACCAACGACGGTGTGAGCATCGCCAAGGAGATCGAGCTCGAGGATCCGTACGAGAAGATCGGTGCGGAGCTCGTCAAGGAAGTCGCGAAGAAGACGAACGACGTCGCGGGTGACGGCACCACCACCGCGACGATTCTCGCCCAGGCGCTGGTCCGTGAGGGTCTGCGCAACGTGGCGGCCGGCGCGAACCCGCTGGGTCTGAAGAAGGGCATCGAGATCGCGGTCGAACGCGTCTCGGAGGAGCTCTCCAAGCAGGCCAAGGAGGTCGAGACCAAGGAGCAGATCGCGTCCACCGCGTCCATCTCCGCGGGCGACCCCGCGATCGGCGCGCTGATCGCCGAGGCGCTGGACAAGGTCGGCAAGGAAGGCGTCGTCACCGTCGAGGAGAGCAACACCTTCGGCCTCGAGCTCGAGCTCACCGAGGGCATGCGCTTCGACAAGGGCTACATCTCGCCGTACTTCGTCACCGACGCCGACCGCCAGGAAGCCGTCCTCGACGACCCGTACGTGCTCATCGTCAACAGCAAGATCGCCGCTGTCAAGGACCTGCTCCCGCTGCTGGAGAAGGTCATGCAGGCCGGCAAGCCGCTGGCGATCATCTCCGAGGACGTCGAGGGCGAAGCCCTGGCCACCCTGGTCGTCAACAAGATCCGCGGTACCTTCAAGAGCGTCGCGGTGAAGGCCCCCGGCTTCGGTGACCGTCGTAAGGCCCTGCTCGGCGACATCGCCATCCTCACCGGTGGCCAGGTCATCTCCGAGGACGTCGGCCTCAAGCTGGAGAGCACCACGGTCGACCTGCTCGGCAAGGCCCGCAAGTTCGTCGTCACCAAGGACGAGACCACCATCGTCGAAGGCGCCGGTGACCCCGACCAGATCGCCGGTCGGGTCAGCCAGATCCGCGCCGAGATCGAGAAGTCGGACTCCGACTACGACCGCGAGAAGCTGCAGGAGCGGCTGGCCAAGCTCGCCGGTGGCGTCGCAGTGATCAAGGTCGGTGCCGCGACCGAGGTCGAGCTCAAGGAGAAGAAGCACCGCATCGAGGACGCCGTCTCGAACGCGAAGGCTGCGGTCGAGGAGGGCATCGTCGCCGGCGGTGGCGTCGCGCTGCTCCAGGCGTCGGTCACGGCGTTCGAGAAGCTCGACCTCGCCGGGGACGAGGCCACCGGGGCGAACATCGTCCGGCTGGCCCTCGAGGCGCCGATCAAGCAGATCGCCTACAACAGCGGTCTCGAAGGCGGCGTCGTGGTCGACAAGGTCCGTCACCTGCCCGCCGGCCACGGCCTGAACGCGGCCACCGGCGAGTACGTCGACCTGATCGCCACCGGCATCATCGACCCGGCCAAGGTCACCCGCTCGGCGCTGCAGAACGCCGCGTCGATCGCCGGGCTGTTCCTCACCACCGAAGTCGTCATCGCCGACAAGCCGGAGAAGAACCCGGCCCCGGCGGGTCCCGGCGGCGGCGGGGACATGGACTTCTGAGTCCGCGGTTCGCAGTCTGAACTGGTTGTAAGCCAGCCGGTGGCAAACCGGCCGGTGGTAGAACACAAGGGGCGGTCCCGTTTCGGGGCCGTCCCTTTGCCATGGCAGGACGAGTGGGAGTGTGCACCGCATGACTCAGACCATGCCGCCGGCGGGCTGGTATGCCGACCCTTCTGGCGAGCACCCCTTCCGCTACTGGGACGGCAGCCGGTGGACCGACCAGGTAAGTAATACCCAACCCGGGGCACCCGGCGGCGTACCCGTGCAGACCAACTACACGCCGGACCGGATCCAGCGCCAGGTGCAGGGAAACGCGGGCCTCGAACCCGTCCACGGTGGGCAGGGGACGCTCTTCACCGAACCGATCCTCGTGGTCAACCAGAAAACCAAACTCATCGAGCTGACGAACGAGTACGCCGTGTTCGACCAGTCCGGGAACCAGATCGGATCGGTCGTGGAAGTCGGTCAGAGCGCCGTCAAGAAAGCGGTGCGGTTGGTCAGCTCACTCGATCAGTTCTTCACCCACCGCCTTGAGGTCCGCGACAGTGCCGGTGTTCCCCATCTCACCCTGACCCGACCGGCGAAGGTCTTCAAGTCGCGGGTGATCGTATCTCGGCCGGACGGATTCGAGATCGGCACAATCGTCCAGCAGAACGTCTTCGGAAAGATCCGCTTTGCCCTCCAGAGCGCAGGCACCCCCATCGGGATGATCAAAGCGGAGAACTGGCGGGCGTGGAACTTCTCGATCGTCGACCATACCGACACCGAGATTGCCCGGGTGACCAAGACCTGGGAGGGACTGGCCCGGACGCTGTTCACCACGGCCGACAACTATGTCGTGCAGATCCACCGACCCCTTGCCGACCCACTGCGC
The DNA here is from genome assembly GCF_963555955.1 of Protofrankia sp. Cas3. Classification (NCBI taxonomy): domain Bacteria; kingdom Bacillati; phylum Actinomycetota; class Actinomycetes; order Frankiales; family Frankiaceae; genus Protofrankia; species Protofrankia sp. Cas3. The sequence goes on along the minus strand of NZ_CAUVXP010000014.1, from coordinate 56,933 downwards.
AGCCTGGTGGTCGCCTCCGCGCTGACCATCGATACCGCTCTCAAGCAGGACTCCCGCGGCCTCGGCTGACGGCGAGCCACAGACCACAGAATCTGGTCGCCGAGGGTGAAGGTTTCGACAGTCGCAGCTGGAAGCGGCACCATTACTGGCGTGATCCAGCCTGGTTCCGCGCCACGCTCGCGCCGCCCCACCATGGTGCTGCCCACCCCCCCGCTCACCGTCGCAGACCTCGACGAGTTCGGCCTTGAGGATCCGCGCTTCGACCTCATCGACGGGATGTGCCTGGTCCGTGCGTGGCCGACGCCGCTGGAGACCAGGGTGACCAAGCGTCTCGTCCGGCTACTCGTCGAGGTGACCCCCGCGCACATGCGCGTCCACACCCGGGGGGTGAGCCTTCGGATCGAGCCCCGAAGCGAGATCGTGCCCGACATCATCGTCGCGGCGGCGGGCGACGACGACCGTCCCCGCCGCATCACGGACCTGCCCCTGCTGGTCGTGGAAGTCGCCGAGCTCAGCAACCGGCGTTACGACCGGACCCTGAAGTTCGACGTCTATCGCGACCGCGGCGTCCCCAGCTGCTGGCTGGTCGACCCCGACACCCCGACTGTCGACGCCTACGATCTCGTCAACGGAGCCTATGTTCAGGTCGGGTCCGCGACCGGGCAGCAGGAACTCAGCGTGACCAACCCGGTCGCCTGCACGATCATCCCGGCAACCCTGATCGACCCCCCGCATCCAGAGTGACGCCTCCCGCCGGACGGTTATGTCGGGTCAGGATGGTTATGTTGGTTTTGGATGGTTATGTCGGGTCGGGAATGTCGTCGGCGTCGACAATGGTGTAGGCGTAGCCCTGCTCGGCCAGGAAGCGCTGGCGGTGCGCGGCGTACTCCTGGTCGATGGTGTCCCGGGAGACCACCGTGTAGAAATGCGCGCCGCGGCCGTCCGCCTTGGGGCGCAACACCCGCCCGAGGCGCTGCGCCTCCTCCTGGCGTGACCCGAAGGTACCGCTGACCTGGATGGCGACCCCCGCTTCGGGCAGGTCGATCGACACGTTGGCGACCTTTGAAACAACCAGGGTCCGGATCTCCCCACTGCGGAACGCCTCGAACAAACGCTCACGTTCCCGGTTACGGGTCGACCCCTGGATGACCGGGGCACCGAGCAGCTCGCCAAGCTGATCAAGCTGATCAAGGTAGGCGCCGATGACGAGCACCCGATCCCCTGCGTGCCGTTCGACCAACCGTTGCACGACCGCACGCTTGCTGTACGCGGTGGCGCACATCCGGTAGCGCTCCTCGGCCTCCGCAACGGCGTAGGCCATCCGCTCGTCCTCGGTGAGGGTCACCCGCACCTCGGTGCACTCGGCCGGGGCGATCCAGCCCTGGGCCTCGATCTCCCGCCACGGCGCGTCGTACCGTTTGGGGCCGATCAGGGAGAAGACGTCGCCCTCCCGACCGTCCTCACGGACCAGCGTGGCGGTCAGGCCGAGCCGCCGCCGGGACTGGATGTCGGCGGTCATCCGAAAGACCGGCGCCGGCAGCAGGTGCACCTCGTCGTAGACGATCAGACCCCAGTCGCGGGCGCCGAACAGGTCCAGATGCAGATACTCGCCCTTGCGACGGGCGGTCATCACCTGGTATGTGGCGATCGTGACGGGTCGGATCTCCTTGCGTTCACCCGAGTACTCGCCGATCTCGTCCTCGGTGAGTGATGTCCGCTTGAGCAGCTCCGTACGCCACTGCCGGCCGGCCACCGTGTTGGTGACCAGGATGAGGGTGGTAGTACCGGCATGGGCCATGGCCGCGGCACCGACGATGGTCTTGCCGGCACCGCTGGGCAGCACCACCACGCCCGAACCACCCTCCCAGAACCCCGCCACCGCGCCCTTCTGGTACCCGCGCAGCTCCCAGCCGTCCTGGCGCAGTTCGATCGGGTGTGCCTCGCCGTCGACATACCCGGCGAGGTCCTCGGCCGGCCAGCCAATCTTGAGCAACGCCTGCTTGAGTCGTCCCCGCTCGGACGGGTGCACCGCGACGGTGTCCTCATCCAGACGCTGACCCAGCAGCGGCGCGACCTTCTTGGACCGGACGACCTCGGTGAGCACCGCGCGGTCGACGGTCCGCAGGACCAGGCCTCGCTCCGGGTCGTTCTCCAGCCGTAGCCGACCGTAACGGTCCATGGTGTCGGCGACGTCGACCAGCAACGCGTGCGGGACCGCGTAACGGGAGAAGCGGACGAGTGCGTCAACGACCTGTTCGGCGTCGTGACCGGCAGCCCGGGCATTCCAGAGCGCCAGCGGCGTGACCCGGTAGGTGTGGACGTGCTCGGGGGAGCGTTCCAGCTCCGCGAACGGGGCGATCGCGGCCCGCGCCTCGCCAGCCAGCGGATGGTCGACTTCCAGCAACAGGGTCTTGTCAGACTGGACGATCAACGGTCCATCGGCCACTTCTCACCGTCCTCTCACGATTCCTCGCGGCCTCTGGACGCGCAATGAAGGCCATGATCGCACACCCTGAGATTCCATCGGGTCGCGCAGCGATCTGCCACCTACCGACCTACCGACCTGCGGCAACATTCGTCGGCCGTACCAACCCGGATCGAACCAGTCTGCCGATTCTCGCATATTCGCCGCAGGCCGCGACGGATGCCCCGCGAGGTACCGGCCATCGAACCGGTTACCGTCATGGCAGGTCGGCAACGTCCTCCGGATCCACGAATTCAGGGTATTGCTGGTCCGGTACGGACATCGGCCCAACAGCGCCTGTGCCCGTGCCTGTGCCTGTGCCGGCGCTCGCAAGGGCACCGGCCAGGTCGCCACCGGTGGTGCCCGGCATTGCGCCCGCGACACCCAACTCATACGACCAGTCGTAACCGGCGGCCCCACCGGCCGGGAGCACATCTTCGACATCCAGCACGCCGGTGACACGGTGCAACGCGAAGCGCCGGGTCGCCGCAGCACGCTCATCCCACGCGGTCACCCAGCCCCCGTCAACAATCATCGGACGAACAATATGTTCACTAGACTTTCCCTGCTGGTCAACATACCCGAGCAGTATGCGCCGGCCGCTGCGTGCCGCTCCCTGCAGGCTCAGCAACATCAGCGGAGCTGATCGCAGCATCCCGTCGGACACGGAGCCGATCGCAGCGCTGGCTGCCCGGGCCGCCCGGGCGCTGTCGTCCCCCCGACGGATCATCCGCACCACGCCCCGGACCTGCTCGTTGCGGGCACCCGCGGCGTCCGCGGTGCTCGGGCGCGGACGGCCGGGCGTTCTGTGCACCTCCGGTCGGCTCAGTACCACGCGTCCGTCCGGTCCTTCACCGACCGGGGCGAACCCCGCCGCGCGCAGGCCCTCCAGCAACTTGGGCATGGGTAGCGATGAGATCACCACGGTGGGCGCGACCCGCCGCAGCCCGAGGGCCTGGGTCCGCCGCGACGCGACCACCTCGGAGAGCACCGCGGTGTCGTCGCAGCGCAGATAGGCCGCAGCCGGCCCCGCCCGCAACCGGCCGTGACGACGGGCGACGTCATCCACGAGGTAGTCCAGCGCCTGCGGGACGTCCCCGCGGGCGACGCGGGCAAGAAAATCGCGGATGTCCTCGGCGACCCGACCAGCGTCCAGAGCACGCCGCAGGGACGCTTCGGAGAAGCGGAAGACCGTTGCCGCGCCGGACGACTCGACATCGGCCATCTGGGCGAGCTCCGCGGCGATCTCCGGCACCAGGGGACCTGGCGCCACCGCGGTGAGGTCGGCCTGTACCAGCAGTTCACTGACGGGCTCAGGCAACATCGGACTGAGCGCGGCAGCGAGGTCGAAGCGGCGGGCGCCGTCCGCGTCAGTCGCCTCGCCACCGACCAGCGCCCGCCCGGCCGCTGACAGCGCGCCGCGTCCGGTGACACCCAGCAGATCCGCCTCGGCGAACGTCCAGTCGACCATCCGGTCCAGCAACGGCCCACCCCGGCGGGGTAGCCGCCACGCAAGCAGTGCGCGCACCGACTCGGATGTCGGCGCAAGGCCCGCCGGAGCTGCCGCGAAGGCGTCGAGCACGAGGCGGCGCAGCTCCGGCGCGCTCTGGCGGCGCAGCTCCATGGAGAGCGCGGCAACCTGACGGCCCTTGTCGTCGCGCTCCCCCACCAGACCGGGCACCTGGGGGGAGCCCAGCCACGCCTGGACCAACGTGGCCCAGCGCATCGCGGGGGTCTCCACGCACCACCGGTCGTAGGCGGTCGTTGGCATGATCATGACATCCGTGCCGGGAGCGTTGTCGACCAGCCCCGCCGCATAGGCGATTTCGATCACCAGCGCCGCGGCCGGTTCGGCGACGTCGAGAAGCTTCGCTGCCGCGCGGAAGTCCCGGACACTCAGACCGCCCGTGCGCAACGGGATGGGCGGGGTTGCACCCCAGGCTTCCAACAGCGCCGTCACCAGACGAATCACTGTGTCAGCGGCGAGGGCGGCCGCGCCGTCAACCTGGCCACGATCAATAGTCTTGCCGGTGAGCGCAGGCGGTTCGCGATGCAACGTCCCGGCCGGACGGTCACCACGCAGGGTAAGCCCGACCTCCCGGGGAAGCTCAACCATGGTCTCCTCGACGCCGACCAGCAGACCCCGAGCAAGCAGTTGCTCCACGGGTGTGCGGGCGTCAGACGCATGGAGCAGCCGTCTCGCGTCGCCCGTGTGCCCGAGCGCCGGCCCGGCGGCGAGCCGCTCAAGGAGCTGACGGGCCCGCGGACCGCACTCCTGGACGAGGGTCGCCACCCGCTCCGGCGCGGCCAGTGCGGCGCTGAGCTCGTCGAGGAAAGAGCCGCGCACGGCTCCATCGCGGTCACGTTGGGCAGTGACCCCGATCGCCAGCGCGAGCCGGGCGAGATGGGTGTGCCGGTGCCCGGACAGGCAGGCACGTAACGGCCGACCTAGACCGAGTGGACGCTCACCGACAAGGTCGCGGACCATTGCGACAAGCCGGATGGCACTGTCATCCCCCCAGATCAGTGCACGTTCACGCAATGTCGCCACGGGCACTGCCACATCCGAGGCCCCACAGAACCTGACGAGGTCCTCGGCACTCACCGGCGATGGAAGCAGCGTCAACGCCTCGCAGACCTCAAGGGTGAACGTGTCAAGCCGCTCAAGCGCGCGGGTCACGCTCACGCGGATTTCCAGGCGGGCGGCGAGGATGTCGAAGTCGGGCGGCGGCGGCGTGGCCAGATCCGGACGCAGAGCGAGCAGCCGGGTGAGCGCGTCGTCCGAAAGGCCCCGCAACCACCCGGCCAGGGTGGAGGAGACGTCAGGACCGTCCGCCGGCATGGACACCCTCACAACGGTAGCCGGCCAGGTGCAGGGTCCGGCACGCCCTACCGCCTGTCGTGGTCAGATTCGTCGACCACCGGTGGGGAAACCCGTGGGGAAAACAAGCCGACACCGACCTCGGCCGTGCCCACCTGATCGAGAACCCAGCCACCGCTGACATCGAACCGGAGCACGGCCACCGCCGGATCAAGATCAAGTTCGCGTGGAAGGAGCGCTGCGAAGGCCCAGTCCGGCGGGCCGGTCGAAATTATGATCGAAGTCACCTGCAGCCGGCCCGCTGGGACGAGCGCGACCAGCGGGCTCGCGAAGACCGCCCTGGCAATCGCGTCGATCTCGTCCGCTGTCGGCGCCCGACCGGACGGAACGGGAAATACGTTGCGGTCGAACACGGCGGCGGCGGGGACCCGAGCGGAACCGCCAACATCAACCCTGTCAACATCGACCTTGCCGGCGTCGGCTCCGCCGACATCAATGGCGGATGTGTCCGCCGTCCGCCGGACGACCGGACGGATGACACGTGGACCAGCGCCGTGTCGAGGTGCGGAATGCGGACGCACAGGCTCTCCTGCCGCGAGTGACAGGCTGCGACGATACCCAGCCGACATCACGTGAAGCCGCACATCCTGTGACAGAGTGCGACAGACCCGTCAATGCAGATTCCACACGGGCGAGCCTCCGAACGCAAGAGTCTGACGCCAAATGCTTGTCGCAACAGTAGAACATAAACCAAAAACCTGGCGCTACGCACCTTTTCAGCTGTTCTTCTGTTTCAACCTGATATCGGCTGTATACCGCCGCACGCCACTGCGAGGCCGCGGATCAACGTAACTTCTCCACACCGTCAACCAGAAACGCCAGATGATGATCGCGTGCCCAGGTCCCGACCCGCGACTGTGCAGTTGCAGACCCCGGCGACGCGAGCGCCTGCCCGATGGAGAAGCCGACGATCATGAAAACCACGGCGGCGAGCACGGTCAGCACGATCACGGCCGGGCGTCTGCCCGAGGTGCGCCCGCGCGTTCCCGTACCCGCGGACCGCCCCTTGTCCGACGGTGCCCGCGCACTGGTCTGAGCCCTGCCGTCCCGAACCTTGGCGGCCGCAGGCCTGACTGCCTGGGCCGGCCTGACCGGCCGGGAACCCGTACCGCTGGTCCCACCGCCCGTCTGGGCCCGATCCTCCGTGGCCCGACCGTCCGTGGCCCGATCCTCCGTGGCCCGCGGACGCCGCGCGGCGACAACTGACCTGTCGTCATCCCCGGGGATCGTGGCGAACTGGTCGGTGGCGCCGATCTCTTCCCGATCAGCCTGTTTTGCCTGATCCGGAAACGGGTTAAAGCCTTCCGTCGGCGGGCCGGTGTAGGGCCTCGGCCCGGTGGCGGTCCCCGCCGCAGCACCCCGCCCAGGCGCGCCGCCCAGCGCACGATCACTTCCCCGTGGGGGGGCGGTGCGCAAGCCGGATGCAGCGTCAGCCACCCAGCCACGGCCAGGCTGCCGGTCAGGGCCTGCCTGCCGGTCAGGGCCACCGCCCGCGGCGCCGGCCCCCGCACCCCCGGCCACGGGCTGCCCGGGCAACGTGCCAAAAGCCACCAGGTGCCGGCCTGCACTGACCGGTCGCCCGGGGCGGCTGCGGTCACCCCCAGCACCCACGGAACCCCCAGCGCCCGACCGGACCGATTGCCGGCCAGGTGGCTGGCCGGGCGAGCCCGGTGCCGATGTGGCGGGCAGTTGTCCAACCGCAGGCTGCGAGCCGGGAATCGAGGGACGCGGCCCGCTCGGTTCCTGATATTGCGGGTGCGCCGACTCTCCGGGTCGCCACGTCGTGTCATCGTCCCCGGGCGGGACGCCACGCGGATTCACCCACGGGTCGCCTCGATGATCATCTCGTCGGTCGCCCCGGGGCTCGGGGTCTCCTCGGACCACGCGGGCATCCTCCGGTCACACGCGTACGGCAGTGGTTGTGTCGATGTCGTCAGAACAGCGAGATTCAGCGTATCCGTAAGAGGTTTCAGTGGCACAACACACCCCAGCCCAACACCACATCCGACACGAATTGATCTTCGCCGTGGCCTGGCCGCCCAAAGCAGGAACCCAACCCCCCACAGCGGGTTGGGTTCAGCAGGAGGTTGGGGTGAGCAGGGGGTTGACCAGGGGGTTGGGCAGGGAGTTGGGCTCAGCGGGTCCCGGGCAGTGGCCCGTCCAGGACCTCGGAGTCCGCGGAATCGCCGGGTTCCCACCGCAGCGGCGAAGCCGACCGGGTCTGCGCCGCATCGGCGGAGCCGACCGGGTCTGAACCGGCCCGGCGGTACCGATCAGGGCCATACCGACCGGGGCCATACCGACCGGGGACGTCGACTGGGGAGATCCGGGAAGCTTTCGACGGGACTGTCCGCGGCGACCTGGCGGGATGAAAGACCCAGGCGCGCATCAGCACAAAGCGTACGATTGTCGCCACCGTACCACTGAGCAACACGGTGATGATCTCGGCTACGACGCCGGACGACGACCAGAACCGGTGCAGCAGCCCGAGCCCACCGGAGGACACCGCCAGTCCGACAACGAACACGACGCCCGACTCGGCGAACTGACGCACCGCCCCGTCGCCGCCGACCTGCCCGAAGGTCAGCCGCCGGTTCGCCCAGGTGTTGGCAACGGCGGTCATGAGCAACGCGACGAAGTTGGCCGCCAGCGGCGACGTTCCGATCTCCCGGAACATCGCGTAGGCAAGGACGTATGCCAGGGTCGAACACAGCCCGATCGCCGCGAACGTCCGGAGCTGACGGCCCATTCCGCCGGGCAGCCGGGCCGCACGCACCTGCGGTGGCAGATCCACGCCGACCCGCCCCGCGATGATCCGACGGGCGACCCGGATCATTCCGCGAATGTCCTCCATCGCCGTCGCCACGACATCGACCCGGGAGTCCGGGTCGTCCGTCCAGTCGACCGCAACCTCATGAATACGGAGACCGTTACGTTCGGCGAGCAGCAGCAGCTCGGTGTCGAAGAACCAGTGGTTGTTCTCGATCGCGGGCAGGAGAGCGCGGGCCACGTCGGCCCGGACCGCCTTGAAGCCGCACTGGGCGTCCCGGAAGGACGTCCGGAAGGTGACCCTCAGCATCCAGTTGTAACAACGGGAGATGATCTCCCGTTTCGGTCCACGAACGACCCTGGACCCGCGAACCAGCCGAGAACCGATCGCGACGTCCGAATGGCCCGAAAGCAGCGGCGCGACCAACGGCAACAGTGCCTCAAGCCCGCTGGAGAGATCCACGTCCATATATGCGACGACATCGGCATCCGACGCCGACCAGACAGCCCGCAACGCCCGGCCGCGGCCCTTGGCCTCCAGCCGTGTCACCCGGACCCGACTCAGGTCGGCGGCCAACTGCCGGGCGATCGCGGGCGTGGCGTCGGTACTCGCGTTGTCTGCGATCGTGATACGCCAGTCAAAGGGAAAACGGCGGGTCAGGAAGTCATGCAGTCGCCGGATGCTGTCGGCAAGGGCCGCCTGCTCGTTGTAGACCGGGACCACCACCTCAACGACAGGTTGCGGTCGCCATTGAGCTGGTAGCGTCACGGTGGTCGGCGCCGCGACGGCCCTCGGGAGTGCCACGACGGGATTCACGAGCACCCCGGTCTGCCCGCTCCCACCGCCAGGCATCGGCGCCGCAGTGCCCGGTGCAGCCCGTGATGGTTCGCAGTCGCGGCGGCCCCGCAGACGCTTCGGCAGCTTCACCTCTCCAAGGGTTGGGGAAGGCATTGAGGACAGCCTGAAGTAGACCTGAGAAGCTACTGAGAGCACCTTCGCGGGCGCCCTCCCATACCGCGTGACAGCCACCCGGGGACGGTGGCCCGATCACTGGCGTGTCGTCACAGTCTGTAAATCAGGCGACCCGACTGCCACAGCGGTCACGACGTTCGCCATCGTGTGACGGGACAGGTCAGCGGGTTGGGCACTCGGGCAGTTGGATGGTCGGACAGGGAGCGGGTTGACGTGCTTCACGCACTTCCCCATGGGTGCCAACATGGTGGACCCCGCGGTCGCCGTTGTCGCCGCCGTCGCATTCACCGTCGCAGTGCCATCACGGCTCGCCGCATCGATCGCCGACCCACTCGCCGACGGCCGGGCCCGTTGACCGTGACCAGAATGGCCACGCTGGGACCTACGCTCCCGGACGCCGTGCCTCAGCCGACTGTTGGTCGCATTTCAGTCTTCACTCAGCTTGTGAGGGGAAGGTTTCTACCATGAGCACGCGGCCCCCCTTCACCTCCCCGGACGGACGTCCTTCGGACTCGCGGGCACCCGACGCCGGTGGCAACGACCGCCAGTCCGGGCCGGATGCCCCGGTCTGGGCGGCGCCGGATGCCGAGCCATACCCACCCACCCACCGGCCCGCGGTGCAGGCACCGGCGGGTCCAGCAACCCCGGGCCCAGCCGCCCCGGGTGCGGCAGACCCCCGGACGCCCCCCGAGTGGGGCTCAGCCGACGGGTCCGGCCGGACCTGGTGGGGAACGCCCTGGAGCGCGCCCAGTGCGAGCGGCTCCGACGACGCGACGACCGCAGCCGCCTCGGGCGGCCCCGGCTCCGGTTACCCAGGCGGCTCCGGTTACCCAGGCGGCTCCGGCTACCCAGGAGGCTCCGGCTACCCAGGAGGCTCCGGCTCCGGGGCGGCGTCGAGCTCAGGGCTGGCGTCGAGCTCAGGACCGACACCGCCGTTCGGGTCGACGCCGTTCGGGTCGACGCCGTTCGGGCCGACACCACCGCCGTCCGGTCCGTATTACGGCCCCCCGCAGACCGTCGGGCAACCGGCCCCGCCGCCGCGACGCAGGCGGCTCGCCGCCGCCGCGATCGCGCTCGCGCTGGTCTGCGCCGGGGTGGGCGGCGGCGTCGGCGCTCTGGTCGCAGGCGGCAACGACGGGACGACCGTGGTGTCCTCCGCCGGCCTGCAGCGTGGCACCAGCACTGCGGGAACCTCACCAGCCGCATCCGGCACGGTGTCAGCCGCCGCGCAGACCATCCTGCCGAGCGTGGTCACGATTGCCGCCACATCGAGAAACCAGGCGAGCACCGGCTCCGGGGTGATCATTCGTCAGGACGGCTACATTCTGACCAACAACCACGTGGTAACCGACGCCGCACAGGGTGGTTCCCTGAAGGTGACCACGCAGGACGGCAAGGACTTCACCGCAAAGATCGTCGGAACCGATCCGACCTCCGACCTCGCGGTGGTCAAAATTGACGCAACCGGGTTGAAGGCGGCAACCTTCGGCGACTCCGACGCGCTCTCGGTCGGCGAACTGGTGGTCGCGGTCGGCAGCCCGCTCGGACTCAGCGGCACCGTCACGTCAGGGATCGTGAGCGCCATGCACCGGCCGGTGCGCACCGGCGACACCAACGTCCAGGACAGCAACGCCGTCCTGGACGCCATCCAGACCGACGCTCCGATCAACCCCGGCAACTCCGGCGGCCCGCTCGTCAACAGCAGGGGCGAACTGATCGGCATCAACTCGGCCATTGCAACGGTGGGCTCGAGCAGTGGCGGGTTCGGCAGCCAACAGGAACAGCAGGCCGGCAACATCGGTGTCGGGTTCGCGATCCCATCCAACTATGCCCAGACCATCGCCGGTGAACTGATCAGCAAGGGGACCGCGGTACACCCGTATCTCGGTGTGAACGCCTCAACCGCCGGAGCAAGCCAGACCGACCCGAACGGTGACGGAAGCGGCGCCACCATCCAGAATCTGGTCAGCAACGGACCCGCCCAGCAGGCCGGACTTCAGGACGGCGACGTCATCACCAAGCTGGGAGACCGCCGGATCACCAGCGTTGACGGGCTCATCGCGGCAGTCCGGTCCCAGCCGATCGGCAGCAAGGTGACCATCACCTACACCCGCGGCGGCCAGCCACATACCGCGGAGGTCATCCTGACTCAGCAGCCACCGTCCTGATCGCCCACGGCTCCGCGGCAGCCACGACCAAGCCATGATCAAACAATCGTCGGCCTGACGGGTCCAGCATGTGACAGCAAAGTTTTCCCGACGTTCCCCTCATGGCATGGCCGGAACCCTCTAACGTAGCGAGCGATGCCGGTGTCGCTCCGTCCGCGCCAGGACACCGTCATGACTCATCCCGCCAATGGGGGATACGGGAGAATGCACTGATGACTGGCGGTATCCGCCGTACCAACCCGGAGGGGGCAGCCGCGACCGGTTTACGCCCCAGGCACGCTGTGTCGGCCCCTGCCGACCGGCGCTCGGGCGAGCGACCTGACGGACCACGGCCGCGAACCCCCGAGTCGGACATCGACCTCGTCATGCGGATCCGGCGCGGTGAGCGGGATGCTTTCGACGCCGTCTACCAGCACTATGCCGACGACGTCTTCTCGATGTGCCTGCTCATCCTGGGGGAGGCCGAGGTCGCCCAGGCAGCTGCGGGCACGGCGTTCGCCCTGGTGGCCCGAACGCGGCTGGCCACCCTCGGCGATGCCACCCGGCTGCGCTCATGGTTACTGGAGCTGGCCCGCGGCAGCGCTTTGGCGTGGTCCGGCTCGCCCCAGGCCCGCCGTGGCCCGATACAGCACGCGGTGGCGCCCGAGGAGATGCTCGCGAAGGTTCGGATCACTCCGGCGCCCGCACGGCTGCGGGAAGGACTCGTCCGCACCTTCGACCGCGCCGCGACGGCTGCCGACGGCACCGCCTCGTCGTCCCGAGCGCAGGCACCGGTGCAAGCTCAGACATCGGTGCCAGCTCAGACATCGGTGCCAGCTCAGACATCGGTGCCGGACGTACCCGCGGGCACCGCGAGCAGTGGAGCGGGTGACCCCGACGACACGCCGACAGCCATTGTGCTCCCCGCCACCCGTCCCAGTGGAAGCTCCCCCAAGCCGAACGACCGGCGTGTCCGGCCCACGGTAACGGTCGCCGCGTCGCTGCTCCTCGCCGTCGTGGGCATCGCCGCCGCGATCAACTGGCCCACCGCGGCTGAGGTCGGCGTCCCCTACGCCGATGTCGCGCTCGGCCCGGCGACGCCGGGACCAAGACCTCCCGCCACCGACCGGAACCAGACTGTAATGATCATTCCGACGGTCGCCGGTGAGTTCGCCAGGCGGCTGTCCGGCCAGCGGACCGAACCGACCGTGCCTGAGGTCGACGGCGCGAACCAGATGGTTCTGGTGGCCCAGCGATCCACCGCCGAGGCGATCAGGCCGCAGGCCGCACCCGAGCCAGGTCCACCCAATATGATCGGCTCGCTGTCACGAGCGACCGCGAGACCGGTGGCAGCGGCACCCACAACACCGGCAGAGCGCTCCGCGACAAACGCACCGCCTTCCGGCGCCGAACCGCCGTCAACGCCACCGGCCACGCCAACACAACCGACGATCCCCTCGGCCACTCCCGACGCTGCCACGTCGGCGACGACCGTGCCGACGTCGGGGACCACCGCCGCCGGCGCGGAGCAGCTCACGCAACCAGACTCCGTCGTCGGCCTTCAGCCGGTCTGACCAGAGCCTGTCGACTACCGCACCTGGTAGAACAGGGTGGTCACATACTGATCGAAATCGTTCACGCGCAGCGTCAGCCGCAGCTGCCACGTCCCGGGCAGCGGCACCTGCATCGCCTGGGCGATCGCGTGGCCCGGTGCCACCTGGGTGAGCGACACCGGGAGCGGCCCGACCCCGGCGTCAGGCAGTGACAGCTGCGCCGACGCGTCCGCGAGCGGCGCGACCTTCCCCACCGGGTCGAAGGTGTAGATGTGCAGGGTCTGCGGCCCGTGCCTGGTCGGGCTGATGTCGACCTGGACGGTGAGCGGCCCGGCGAACACCGTGTCGGCGAACGGCGGCACATATGACGTCCGCGCCGGAATGGAGTTGACCAGTACGGCCGTCACCGCGAGTACCACTGCGGCCAATCCGGCCTCGAACATCACCCCACGACGCAACCCGGTGACCGCACGCTCGGTGACCACAGGCTCGGTGACCGCAGGCTTAGTGGCTTGGAGCCGCCCCTGGGCACCGGTCGATGACGACCCGGGCGGACGTGCGGCCGCGCCGGCACCCGTGTCCGAGCGACTCGCCGCCAGGGCCGCGACGACCGGCCGGTAGTGGCGCACGACCCATCTGTGCGCGAGCCAGCCGATTCCGAGCATCAGCGCGACGAACCACACCTTCAGCAGCAGCAGACGGCCGTAGGCGGTGGCGGTCAGCGCCGCCAACCCCCCCACCTCCCGCCAGGTCTGATAGACCCCCGTGAGGATGATGACGCCAACTGCCGCCATCGCCGTGCGTGACCAGTGCGGCAGCACCCTGGCGAGTTCGGCGGCGCGGGCAGCGGGCACCCGGGCGTCGGGCACGCGGGCGTCCGGTCGAGCATTCCGATCATCGGCTGGACCGCGCCTGGACGTTGTGCGCAGGAAGACCACCAGCACTGCCAGGCCGCCTGTCCAGGCGGCCACTCCCAACACGTGCAGGGTCAGGTTCGTGGTCGCCAGCCACGCGTCGTCACCGACACCCGCGTGCCCGGACGCCGCCTGGGTCACGGCGACGACGAGCCCCAGACCACCCAGCTCCGCGATGGCCCGGCGGCCGCTGAGCACGATCGCGCGCAGCAGCGGTACCGCGAGCAGCAGCGCGAGGATGCGCAGCAGCACCAGATGTCCGAACCTGGTGTGCAACGTCGTTGACAATGGCGCCCATTGCGTGAGCGCGGACAGCCCCTGACCCGCACCGTAGGGACCCTGTACCAGCAACAGGCCGACAGCGCCGGCGAGCGTCACTCCCCATCCCGTCCACAGCAGCCGGCTCGGACCAGTCCGTTGCAGCCCGGCCGGCCAGAGTGCCACCAGGAAGAAGCCCGCACCGAGCAGGACGGACAGCCCGGCGAACGCCACGAAACGGATGACGCCGGCCAGCACGCTGACGCCTGCCGAACCGCTGTTGGTGGACACGGCCGCCGCGGCGGCGGCGTCCGGGGCCACCCCGACACCGAAGATGAATCCGCCGGCGACCGGATGGCTGTCCGCGGAGATGACGTGCCAACTGACGACATAGGTGCCGCGCGCGAGCCCGGCGGGTAGTCCGACCACGACCTGGTTGCCGGCCTGTCCATGCCGGACGTCGCCGGAATCCACCCGTTTGCCGGCCGCGGAGATGACCGTGATCGAACGCGGGTCCGTCGTCACCGACTCGCTGAAGCTGAGCATGACCGCCGACGGCGGGGCCGCCAGGGTGGACCCACCGACCGGGTCGCTGCGGTCGAGCACGGCGTGCGCCGACGCCGGACCGGCCGTCGCGACGAGTACCGCGACCAGGGCGACAAGCAGGAACCCGACCCGGCGGATGATGCGAACCTCTACCACCGCCCCAGTGTCCCTCGCGCGGTCCCGGATCCCGCTCGCTCCCCCTTCGCTCCCGTCCCGATCCGCCGGAGCGGCACCGTAGGCTTCGCGTCGATGAACGTGACCGATCAGAGCGCCCGGTTATGGCACAGGCCACCCCGCGCGCTCCTCGTTCTCGGCGCACTGGCCTGCTGGTTGATCATCGGGGCCTCGCCCGCATCGGCGCACTCTGTCAGCGGCGGCGGATCCACCAACCTGCACACGACCCTGACGGGGATGAACCCCGCCGTGGACGGCGTCACCCTCGCTTCCGTGGAGAACGGCAGCAGGGTCAGGCTGACCGTCAGCGGCAACCACACGGTGATCGTCCGGGGATACTCTGGCGAACCGTACCTACGGATCGACCCAACCGGCGTCTGGCGCAACGCGCTGTCATCCGCCACCTACCTCAACGCCAGCCGGTACGGGTCGTCGAGCCTGCCGGCCGGCAGTGACGACACCGCGCCACCCCGCTGGGAGAAGATCGGCGACAGCGGTGCCACCGTCTGGCACGACCACCGAACCCACTGGATGGGGACGCAGGACCCGCCGGTCGTCCTGGCGGCGCCCGACCGCTTCCACGAGATCTACACCTGGATGATCCCGCTGACCGTGGACGGCCGGGCGGTCAGCGTAACCGGCGCCCTCGACTGGGTTCCGGGACCGTCCCCAGCCCCGTGGGTCGTTCTCGTGATCGCGCTGGCCGCCGGGGTGGTGGCTCTCGGGCTGCTGCGACGCGCGGGTAGGGCACTGGCCGCGGCAGTGACGACCATCGTCGCGGCGGACGTCACCCACTCGGTACTGATCGCGTTCTCGCGGGCCGACAGCCGACTGTCGGGCTTCCTGCTCGGCAACACCGTGGAGATGGTCGCCTGGACCCTTGGGCTGGTCGCGGCCGTCCTGCTGGTCCGCGGGTCGACCACCGGGGTCTACCTTGCCGCGACGGCCGGCTTCGTCATCGCCATGGTCGGCGGCTTCGCTGACATCGGCCTGCTGTACCGGTCGGGTGCCCCGGTCGCGGGGCCCCTTGCCCTCGCCCGGACCCTCACCACGGTCACCATCGGCATCGGCGTCGGCCTACTCGGTGCGGTGACCGTGGTGACCCGACGCCATGGCTGGCGGGAACGGACCACGTCGGGCGAGGGCGGGCCGCAACCAGGGCCGCAACCAGGGCCGGACGTCGGAACGGAGCCGCCGACGATGCGGCCTCGCCCCGATATGGCAGGCTGACCACCGTGAACGTACGCGCGGCAGCCGTTGCCGGCGTCGCTGGAAGGCCCGCCGTCGCCATGACGACCGCGGGACGCCTCGCGCGCGCGTCCACCTTTGCCGGGTCGTCGGTCTGCCTCGCCGTCGCGGCCCACACCGCGGCCGGCGGCCACCGCCCATCCTCGACGCTGGTTGTCTGCGCATTCGGGTTGCTGACCCGCATCGCATACGGACTCGCCGGACGGGAACGGCGGTTCATCGCCGTACTGGCCGGCATCGGGCTCACCCAGCTTGCGCTGCACGTCACGTTCGCGCTCACCTCGCACGGCGCCGGGATGGCGGGTGAAGCGGTCCTCGCCGACGGCATGACGATGGCCGTTGCCCATGTCAACACGGCCGCCCTTGTCGCCGCCATGCTCGCCATGGCTGAGCGGGGGCTGTGGAACGCGGCCAGCCTGCGCGCCGCGGTCGCCGGCGCTCGTGCGCGCGCACGGACCGCCGCGGTGCTGCTACGCGCCGCCCGCTGGTTCGCAGCCGCGCTTCTTTTCCCGGTGTCCGGGACCGCGCTAGAGGTCAGGCCCTCGGCACGACGGCGCGGTAACGACCGGTCCGCGGGCTTCATGCCGCCGGCAGCCGTGGCCGGAGCCCTGTTCGTCCGCGCCGGCAGACGACGTGGACCACCGCTCGTCCGCTCGGCCAAAGCTGCCTGAACCGCCTGCGCTGCCTGAACCAACCCGGCCTTGAGCAAGACACGGGTTCCGCGGACACAGGTCTGGATGACCGAGGTTCGGGCCGGCTGCGGTCACAGCGACCGCCACTGTGGCCGCCATGGTGACCATCGGCAACCTGCCGAATACTCCTGCCACCGATTTCGCGTGCCCAGAGCACGCCTTTCGCGAGCAATCTCCTTCGAGACGATTCGAGATGATCAGCATGTCTCGCACAATCCGTGGCGCCGCCGTGCTCGGCGCCGCCCTCAGCGGCGTGATCGCCTTCGCGCTGCCGGCATCGGCACACGTCACCGTCCAGCCTCCGACGGCCGTCGCCGGTGCGTACACGACGCTGATGTTCCAGGTTCCAACCGAACGCGACGACGCGTCCACAACCAAGGTCGACGTCCAGTTCCCGAGCGACGCTCCGATCGCGTCGGTATTGATCAAAAACTTCCCCGGCTGGACCTACGAGGTCAAGAAGGTCAAACTGGACAAGCCGATCACTACGGATGACGGCACCATCTCCGAGGGCGTCAGTGAGATCATCTGGACTGCCTCGTCCGGCGACACGGCCATCAAGTCGGGCGAGTTCGCGCAGTTCGTTATCTCGGCCGGGCCGTTGCCGGACAAGCCCGGCGCGCTCGCGTTCAAGACCCTGCAGACCTACAGCGACGGCCAGGTCGTGCGATGGATCGACATCGCCCAGCCTGGACAGGCCGAGCCCGAGCACCCGGCGCCCACGCTGACCCTCACCGCCGCGAGTACCGACAGCACGGACGCGCACGGTGGCTCAGCGGCGACTACTACCGCGTCGAGCAACACCGGGACCGGGACCGGTAACACGGGGACGAGTAGCGCAACGGCGATGCAGGCCGCCTCCCAGAGCACCGACAGCTCGGACGGAACAGCTCGCGCTCTGGGTATCGCGGGCCTGGTCGTCGGGATCGCCGGGATCGGATTCGGCGCTTTCGCCCTGCGCTCCGGTCGCCGCCGAAGCACCATGCCCTAGCGCTGCGTCCCAGGGGGGGCCTCCGGGCGCGCGATCATGGTTCTGTTCGCCCGCCCGGAGGCTCCGGTCGTTCCATGATTCGGTCGTTCCATGATTCGGATGTGTCGGGATTCGGATGTGTCGGGATTTCACCGAACAAGGATGATCCGCTCCGACACATCCGGATTCCCCCTTGTTGTGATGCTCTATCGCGGACCACACTCGGACGGTGCCGGGGGCTCACAGCGCCAACAGACGCGGACTCGGTTCAGCCGAAGCCGAAGCCGAAGCCGATCACGGTCACGGTCACGGTCACGGTGGCGGCGGCGGACGCCCCGCGGCCGCCAGCCGCCGTAGCCGGATCGTCCTCGCCGTCCTGCTCGTACCGCTGTTCGCCGCAACAGCCGTCGGCGTGGGCGCGCTGTGGCCTGGTACCGGCCACCGGCCCATCCCGGACGTGTTCCGTGCTCCCGACGGCACGCCCATCACGCTGGTGAACGCGACGATCGAACGGGCGGAGCGCGGTCCGTGCGGCGGCGGAACCGTCAGCGAGGCGGCGTCACCACCACCGGCATCGGCATCGGCGACCGCATGTCTGGAGCTGACGGTCCTGATCACCAGTGGCCCGGACGCCGGCCGGACCCGACCGCTGGAACAGTCCGTCGACCCGGCTGGTCCTACCTTCAGCGCAGGGGACAAGGTCCGGCTCGGCCGGAGCACATCGCCCGGCGGCGGCGTCGACTACTATCTCAGCGACTTCCAGCGCGGCCGACCGCTGGGCATCCTCGCGCTGGTGTTCGCCCTGGTGGTCGTGGCGGTCGCCCGTTGGCGCGGGCTCGCCGCGCTGGTCGGCATGGCCCTGACCTACCTGATGCTCGTGTTCTTCCTGCTGCCGGCGCTGCTCGACGGACGGTCACCGGTGGCGGTGTCGCTGGTCAGCGCGGCGGCGGTGCTGTTCGTCCTGCTGTACCTCGCGCACGGCCCGTCCGCCCGCACCTCGTGCGCGCTGCTCGGCACGCTGGCGGGCCTCGGCCTCACCGGCGTGCTCGGATACCTGGCGATCCGGCTGACCACACTGACCGGGCTCGGCTCGGACGAGTCAGCCTCCTTGAAGGCGTTCGACGGCCGACTGAGCCTGACCGGACTGATCCTCGCCGGCCTGGTGATCGGTTCCCTCGGCCTGCTCAACGACGTGACGGTCACCCAGGCGTCGGCGGTGTGGGAACTTGCCGACGCCTCGCCGCACGCGGCGCCGCCGGAGCTCTACCGGTCAGCCATGCGAATCGGACGGGACCACATCGCATCCTCCATCTATACGATCATGATGGCGTACGCAGGCGCGGCGCTGCCCTCGCTGCTGCTGTTCACCCTCGCGGACCGCTCCGCCCTTGACGTCGTCACCGGCGACCTGGTCGCCGCGGAGGTCGTGCGGACAGCGGTCGGTGCCATCGGCCTGGTCCTGTCGGTACCGATCACCACCGGCATCGCCGCACTCGTGGCCGCCCGCCGCGCGCTCTAGGCATCCATTCCGGGCGCCCGCCTGGACAGGATGGCGCGTCGAAACGCCGGCTACCGCGGAAGAGGGCTAAATACCCCTATGGTGTGTTCGGGGTGGACGGGCCCCGGCGAGACCGGCAGACAGACGCGATCACGGCTGGGCCGCACAGGTACGCAGAGGCGGGTGGCGGGAGCACGGTGGAGCACCGTTGATGATCAATCGATCGCGCTGCTGGGTTCGCGTCCCGTGAGCCCCGTTCTCGCCTCAGGCCGAGCTGGAAACTTCGTCCGTGCGCTATTGATCATAACGATCATCGCTCTGGTGTTCCGTGAGATGTTTCTGCTGTGGTTCTTCCACACCGCTGCCTGGACGAGCCGCCCGAAGGAGATCCACTGGTGCGGGTCATGGTACGAGCTGAGCAACGAACCGGACCGCACCCAGGCAGACGCTCGCAAACTCGCCGGCGGCGCCCTCACCCAGGTAGGCCGCCTGCCGGTCTGGCGGCCGATCGTTGCCTACCGACCCTCGCGCGACTGCCCGGAGCACATCTTCGGCAAGGTTGACCAAGACCGTTACACGACCTATCTGATCAGCGGGGGCTGACACCCAACCACGGAGCAACCCTGGCTGCCGCCCCACCGAACGCCGTGTCACCGAACGCGGTGTCACCGAAGGCCGTGTCTGCGCCGGCGGACCCGGCCGCGTCCGCTGCCCGGCCGTGCTGGAGCACGTGCACCCGCGCGTGGATGGAGTTGCGTTGCTGCAGCGCGGCACGCACGGCCCGATGAAGGCCATCCTCAAGGTAGAGCCGGTCGTCCCACTCCACGACATGCGGGAACAGGTCCCCATAGAAGGTCGAGTCCTCGTCGAGGAGGACGTCAAGCGCGAGCACCCGCTTCGTTGTGATCAGTTGGTCCAGCCGGACCTGGCGCGGTGGGATAGCGGCCCATTCCCGCTGACTCAGGCCATGGTCAGGATACGGGCGGCCATCACCCACAGATCTAAAGATCAACTAACACCTCCTCGACGAAGGCACACCTTCGCGGAACACCTGACAGCCTAGAATCCTCCGCCGACCCAGCGGATCGCGACCACCCTCCACATCGGTTGTCTCTACATCGCTGTGGATCGACAGAGGAACCAAGAATCAACATTTTTCGCAACAAACCCAATCCAACAATACCTATCATGTGAACCAAGCAGTGCTGAAACCGTTCACCACTTGTGGACAAAATTAAGTTAACCTAACTTCAATACAACGAAACTGACCCAGGCCGAGGGGAAGGCCCTGCCGGCACGCGTCGACATACCCGGGCCGCACGGTGAGCGACTCGTGCTTGCCGGTTCCCTGCGCCATGTTCCCGGCCCTGCGATGGATGTCATTGCGTGGCTTACCGGACCGGGTCACAGCGATCCGCACCCGACGATCATCGCGCCCGGATGTGAGCACCGTGTAACCGCTCTGGCGATATCGGTCACCGATGCCATCCTGTGCCTGCCCGATGGCACCAGGACAGGCATCGACCTCACCGCGTATGCGCTGGCAGAGCCGGACCTGATCGCGGCCTATACACCCGAACTGGTCGCGCACCTCAACGCCGCTCGCCCCTAGGAACTCCGTCGGTTGCTGCGGATCGTCTAACCTGACGCCCGGCTCGCGCCCCCAGCGGTACGGACGACTGCTTGTGTCCACAGGCCGGCTGTCCACAGATCCGCCGAGCCAGGAGATCCGGACCTGCCCGTGTCCGCATAATCGGGATCGCGCACCGTTGTCGTACCCATGCGGGAGGTCCGGATGCTCCACAGGATGAGAACCCGCCTGACCCTGGTCACCACTCTGCTCACCGCCACACTCGGCGTGATCGTACTGGTGGCCACCGGATGTTCCGGCGACTCCCAGAAAGCTGCACCCACCGGCGGCACAGGGGCTACCGCGGGAGCCGCGCCGGCCACCGGGGCGGCTTCGCCCGCCGGCAACCAGGGCACTGTGGACAGCGCCGTCGCCAGCAGGACGACCAGTTTCCGCGCTCCGGGCGGCGGCGCGGGAACCATCGACGTCGGCTTCGTCGGCCTGAAGGTGGACGGACGCCTGGCAACACTCACCGTTGTGTGGACACCGAGGTACGCCAGTTCCCCGCAGAACAAGGAGATTTCGGTGTTCGACATGTTCGCGGCGCACAGTCCGGCGATGACCCTCGTCGACAGCGTCAACCTGAGGCGCTACTTCGTCGTGCAGGACAGCCACAATCTCGAACTCGGCGCCAACGGTCCGAGGACGAAGACGGTCAACAACACCCCGGTCAGCGCCTCGTACACCTTCGCGGCACCACCGGTGGACGTACGGACCGTCGACGTCTACGCCGATGATCGCCTGCTGTTCGACGACGCCCCGGTCGGCCGGTGACGCCCGCCACCGGGCCAACGCGCGATGGCGGCACACCGAATCGGCGGGATCCGACCGCTACGGTCGCCACACGGGTTGTCACACGGGTTGTCACACGGGTTACCATCCAGGTCACAGCGCTGGTCGCCGTGGCAGTCGCCGCCGTGGGTACCACCGCCGTGGTTGTCGCCCTGGCCACTGGAGCCACCTTCTCGGTCGGCACACCGGGCGCCTGGGCCGCGCCGGCGCCTCCCGCACCCGTGGAGACAGTGAGCGATCAGGCCATCGCCGAATCGGTCCTGCAGATCGACCTGGTGGATGCGGTCCGTCCGATCAATGTCGACAAGGCTGTCCTCGCGCTGCGGACCGAGCGCCATGACGGCTCCGGGGTGGCCGTGACCATCAGCTCGGATGTGTTGTTCGCCTTCGACTCCGCCGAGCTGACCGATGCGGCCCGCAGCCAGCTCACCGACATCGCCCCGCAGATCGGTAACGCCAAGGGGACGGTCGCAGTCAACGGCTACACCGACAGCACCGGCACGCCCGCGTACAACGTCATCCTGTCCCAACGACGGGCGAACGCGGTCGCGGACCTGCTGCGCCCGAAAGCCCCCGGCGATGTGCTGGTCACCGCTACCGGACAGGGCTCGGCCAACCCGGTGACCCCGAACACCAACCCGGACGGCTCGGACAACAGCCCCGGCCGCGCCCAGAACCGCCGCGTGACCATCACCTACCGCACATCATGATCAATCATGCCGCCAGCCGCCAGCCGCCAGCCGCCGCGCACGGTCGCGATCCGCTGCCGGGACTCGACAGAAACGATCTTTCTAGGTTTGTAAGATCAACAGGGCTGTTTTCGGCACACAAACCTCGAAAGATCACTGATCTTCGACAGGTCGCCGCAGCGGCGGGTCGTATCCACCCGAACAGGTGATGTCGCCAGCGTGGTCACAGTCCGCTATGCGTTGCACGCGCAATGGCCGTACCGTCTCGAAGCATGACCGAGGCAATGCGGGGGCTGTCGGGCGGCACATACAGCACACCGGACGCACCGGTGAAAACCGCCGGGGAACGACCAGCGAGCAAGGCCGCCGAGCGACTGATCGAAGTGGACGTCCGGAGCCGGCCGGCCGGAATACCCGGTGCATCCGGTGCATCCGGTGCATCCGAAAGACCGGAAACTCCCGAGACCGCAGGGCCGGCCGTGGTCTTCGACCGGGCCACTGTCGCCTATGACCGGACTCCGGTCCTGACCACCGTCCACGGAACCGTCGAGACCGGCCACGCCGTCGCCGTGATCGGCCCGAACGGTGCCGGAAAATCAACCTTGATCAAAGCTGTCCTCGGGCTGGCGCCGGTGACCGGCGGATCGGTCACCGTGTTCGGTCAACAACCGACCCGGGCCCGCCGTCGGATCGCATACGTGCCGCAGACCGAGACCCTTGACGCCAAGGTTCGGGTAACCGTCACCCAGATCGTCCTGATGGGACGGTACCGGTGGATCGGATGGGTGCGGCGACCCACCTTCACCGACCGGGCGGCGGCCGCCCGGGCACTGGCGACAGTCGGACTCGCCGATCATGCCCGCGACTGTTTCGGGACGCTGTCGAGCGCCCAGCGCCAACGGGTGATGCTCGCCCGTGCCATCGCGCAGCAGCCACGCCTGCTGCTGCTTGACGAGCCGTTTACCGAGGTTGACGTGTTCTGCCAGGCCGCTCTGTTGTCCACGCTCGCAACCATGCGGGCAGGCGGCACCAGCGTCGTGATCTCGACCCGTGATCTGGCGCTCGCACATCTGACCTGCGATGACGTGTTCCTGCTCAACGACCCTCAGGTGACTTTCGGCCCCACCGCGTCCACCCTGACCCACCACAGGCTCACGGCCGCATTCGGTGGCAGCGAGATGGCACCACTGCAAGAGGCAACAATTGCAGCCCAGTGACATCCACTTCGACTTCGACCACTTCGACTTCAACCACTACGACTTCACTATGCAACCGGGCGGTTTCGACCCGTAGTAGACACACCGGAGTCCAGCCGGATGTCGGTGAGCTCGGCCCGGTCCGCGCCACGATGGCGGGCATCCGATGACGGGCATCCGATGACGGGCATTATTGACGGTGCTGCGGGTGCAAGGAGGGATGTGTTGTGACTATGGGTCGTCCGGTGTCTCTTGGTGGTCAATCGGATGCGTTTGCAGAGCGGGCCATTCGGGTGACGACGGTTGCGGCCGTCACCCTGGTCGCGGCGGTGGCGGCCTTCGTCTCCTACCGCCACATGCGCGGCGTCGCGGTTGGACACGGCGAGGACTCCATGACGGCGGCGGTGCTGCCGTTCAGCGTGGACGGCATGATCGTAGCCGCATCCATGACCATGCTGGCGGATCGCCGCACGGGACGGCGCCGTTCCGGGCTGTCCTACGCGCTCCTTACGTTGGGTGCATGTGCGTCACTGGCCGCAAACGTCCTGCATGCGGAACCCACCCTGACAGCCCGGGTCATCGCGGCATGGCCACCGCTGGCGCTGCTCGGCTCCTATGAACTGCTCATGCGCCAGATCCATCCCACTGGCTCCAACCCCGCCGCTCACCACGAGGCCAGGGGCGTCACGGGCGTCACGGGCGTTGCCGCACGGCGCCTCGCGGATGCCGGCGGCACAGCAAGCATTCCCAGCCCGCGCGCGGAGCAGTCCACGGTCGGACGGTCGCCGCTGTTTCTCGCCCCCGCCCCGGTGCCGACGCCAGATCCCGCCGACGCCATCGATCTGGCGGATCTGGCGGATCTGGCGGATCTGGCGGACCCCGTGGAGCCGGCCGATGCAGCCGATCTGGTCGATCTGCCCGGTGGACACCGTCCGGGCATGCATGAGGCCGGTGCGGAGGATGAGGCCGGTGCGGAGGATGAGGCCGACCTGCACGACGCTGCCGCGCAGGCGTCCGGTCCGGAGTCCCCGGGGCTGGACACCACCGGAAAGCGCGACGCCATCATCCACGCGCTGGAACAGACCGGCGGATCGGCATCGCAGGCCTCGGCCCTGCTCGCCGCCCGCGGCATCAGCGTCAGCAAAAGCTGGGTTTACCAGGTCCGTAAGGAGACCCATTTCGCCGATCTCGACACCGGCCCGCTGCCGCTGCCGGTGCCGGTGCGCCATCCTGTCCGTCTTGGCCGCGGGCTGGGCCGCGGTCTCACCCCCGATCTGCCCCGCAACACCTGACTGCGCACTGACCCCGCACTGACCCCGCAGCACCTGGCCCGACTCCCCTGGCCAGGGTGAGAAAATCCGGTGGACGGCGCGCCTACCCTTGGCAGATGGAGTTCACCCAGTCCGACAAACTCGCCGACGTCTGCTATGACGTCCGGGGTCCCGTCCTCGACCAGGCGACGCGGTTGGAAGCCGAGGGTCAGCGCATCCTGAAGCTGAACATCGGCAACCCCGCGCCGTTCGGGTTCGCCGCCCCACCGGCGGTTCTCCAGGCAGTGATACACAGCCTCGCCGACGCGCAGGGTTACAGCGACTCCAAGGGCCTGCCATCCGCACGAGCGGCCGTGGTCCGGTACGCGACCGGTAAGGGTATCGCCAGTATCGACACCGACGACGTCTACCTCGGTAACGGCGTCTCAGAATTGATTATGATGTCGTTGCAGGCGCTGCTCAACGACGGCGACGAGGTGCTGCTCCCGGCACCGGACTACCCGCTGTGGACAGCGGTGGTCAGCCTCTGCGGCGGCCGGCCCGTCCACTACATGTGCGACGAATCCGCCGACTGGACGCCCGACGTCGACGACATCGCCGGCAAAATCACCGCCAGGACGCGGGCAATCGTGGTGATCAACCCGAACAACCCGACCGGCGCCGTCTACAGTCGTGAGGTCCTCGCCGGCATCATCGAGATCGCCCGCCGACACAACCTTATGATCTTCTCTGACGAGATCTACGACCGGATCCTGTATGACGACGCCGAGCACGTCTCCACCGCGGCGCTCGCCCCGGATGTCATGTGTGTGACGTTCAACGGGCTGTCGAAGGCGTACCGCCTCGCCGGCTTCCGCTCCGGCTGGATGGTTCTTTCCGGTCCACGTATGCATGCTTCCAGTTATGTCGAAGGCCTCAACATCCTGGCGAACATGCGGCTGTGCGCCAACGTCCCGGGCCAGTACGCGATGCAGGCCGCGCTTGCGGATGACGGTGGCGCCGGCGATCTCGTCCTGCCCGGTGGTCGGCTGCACGAGCAGCGCGACGTGGTGTGGAAACTGCTCAACGATATTCCCGGCATATCGTGCGTAAAGCCACGTGGAGCGCTGTATGCGTTCCCACGTATCGATTCCGCCGTTCACCCGATCGTCGATGACGAACGGCTCGTCCTGGACCTGCTTCTGGCCGAGAAGATTCTCGTCGTGCAGGGCACCGGCTTCAACTGGCCCAGACCCGACCACATCCGGATAGTCACCCTGCCCGGTGTGGACGATCTCACCGACGCGGTCGGCCGTATCGGCAGGTTCCTCGCGACCTACGCACAGCGCTGATGGCAGGGTGATCTACGACCACGACTGTGGCCCCTTTGTCAGCTCCCGGACCTGCCGTGCGGTGAGAGAGTGGACGCTGTGTCCAGTGCCGAATCCAGCCAACCCGCGCCGACCCCGGCACCAGGCGGCCCAGGCGGCCCAAGCGGCCCAAGCGGCCCGGCCGGTAACAGACGGTCCGCGCTCGGCCGGGGAACAACCGTCCGGGCCACCCGTCAGGGCGATGCCGTCTCCGCCGCGCTCGCCGAGATCGACGCCTTCACCAGCGCCCAGGACCTGCACGCGCACCTGCGCGACTCCGGCCAGCCCGTCGGCCTGACCACCGTCTACCGGCATCTGCAGGTCCTCGCCGACCGTGGCGAGGTCGACGTACTGCGGCGCGACGACGGTGAGACCCTCTACCGCCGCTGTGCCACCGACAGCCATCACCATCATCTGGTGTGCCGCCACTGCGGACGGACCGTCGAGGTCGAAGGACCCGAAATCGAGGCGTGGACGGACCGCGTCGCGACGGCCGCGGGCTTCACCGACGTGGCCCACACCCTGGAGATCTATGGCACCTGCACCACCTGCGCGGCCAGCCCGGACTGACCGGGACCGACCGGGACCGACCTACTCCGGGCCGTGCCTCGGCGGCTCAGCCGCGAGATCCGCGCATGTGCGGAGCTGATCCCAGGCGCTGCGGGCGGCCGAGGCCTGCGCACCAGCCAGCGGCACCGGTACGCCGTCGGCGATCCGGGCCGGCATCCACTCCGCCGCGGTGACCGCTCGTCCGGCGACTGTCAGTGTGAGCACACCAGACATGGTGTTCGGGCCGTCCCCGGACGCATAGAAGACCAAGTTGCCCAGGCCGTAATCGACATACACACCGTCGGGCCCCCAACCGCCGCCGAGCTGCACATGCGTGTGCGACCCGACGATCACATCCGCGCCGGCCTCGACAAGTTGTGGCACCAACGCCCGCTGTGCCGGTGTCGGGCAGGATGCGCGTTCCACACCCCAGTGCAGGTAGACGATCACAGTGTCGCTTCCGCTACGGGCGGCCCGGACGGCCGCCAGCAGCCGTGGGATGTTCTTCGCGCTGGCCAGGCCCGGCTTGCCGGGTCCGGCCGTCCAGTCCGAAGCCAGCTCGTCGTCAATCACCTGGGTCGCGCCGATGACGGCGATCCGCTGGCCCTTCACGGTCGTACGCACAGGGGCGTAGGCCTGCGCGTCATCGAGGCCGATCCCGACGATCGGGAATCCGGCGGACCGGGCACCGGCGATGGTGTCACGCAGACCGTCCACGCCGTAGTCCATGCCGTGGTTGTTCGCCAGGGTGGCGACATCGACGCCGGCGGCCCGCAGCGCGACGAACGCCGACGATGGCGCGCGGAAGACAAAGGCCTTGTGAACCGGTGTACCAGCAGTGGTCACCGCCGTCTCCAGGTTGACCATCGCCAGGTCGGCGCGACTCAGCGCCTGCGCGATCGGCCCGAGCGCGGTGGCGGGATCAGCGGCCAGGCGGGCCCCGGACCTACCCGCGAAGTGCACGTCCCCACCGAAGGCGATCGTGATCGGACTGCCCGTCGGACGCCGTCCGGACACGCCCACCGGACCGGACGGCGGGCTGGGAGGCGCCGTCCCCGCTGGAGCGCCGGCTACCGGCCCCGCGGAGGACACGATCAACCCCGTGCCGTCGAGGGCCGGTACCGTCGCCGCCGGGACGCCGCCCGCCGACGGTGGACCGGACCCGCCGCACGCCAGCAGTGTCCAGACCGCCAGCATCCACGCCAACAACATCCACGGCGACAGCAGCCACACCAGCGGCAGCCACACCAGCGGCATCCGCACGCCAGCACGTCCCACCGCAGCGGCCCTA
Source organism: Protofrankia sp. Cas3 (assembly GCF_963555955.1). Taxonomy (NCBI): domain Bacteria; kingdom Bacillati; phylum Actinomycetota; class Actinomycetes; order Frankiales; family Frankiaceae; genus Protofrankia; species Protofrankia sp. Cas3. Next base: position 29,079 of record NZ_CAUVXP010000014.1, on the reverse strand, counting down.
GCCGAGGCTGCGCAGGGCCGGGGCGAGTTCACGCCACTGCCGGCGGGGCAGACCACGGCGGTCCGGGTCGAGGACCTGAACGCATACGTGGTCGGCGCCGGCATCGAGATGCTCGGTGATCCGGGCAAGCAGGACGTCGGGATCACCCCACGGCACGATCGTGTCGACAAGCCGGTCTGAGCCGGCACCGGTGAGGTCGTCGTCGGTGAAGCCGAAGCGGCGCAGGTTGTTCGTGTAGTTCGGTAGCCGCAGGTACGAACCAGTGTGCCGCCGGGCCAGCTCCCGCGCGGTCTCGGGGTTCGTGTCGAGGACGAACGCCTGCTCCGGGACGAGCAGCTTGCCCGGCCCCAGGATCTCCCGCGCGCCGGCCGTGTGCTCCGGCGGCACGAAGTAGGTGTGCGCGCCGTCCGCCCGGACCCGCGCCAGCTCCAGCATCTTCGGGCCGAGCGCGGCCAGGACCCGCGTCGACGATGTCGGTGGCACCGCCCGGTACTGCTCCGCAGCGGCCCGGTCCATCTCGTCGAGGTAGGCCCGTAGCTGCGACAACGGCTTGGTGTAGGGAACGCCGCGGATCTCCATCAGGGACGCGTGTGACACGCCGATGCCGAGCAGGAAACGGTCCCCGAACGCCTCGGCAAGCGTCATGTGGCCGGCCATCATCGTCTGGGGATGTCGGGCGAGAATCTGCGCGATCCCGGTGGCGACCGTGAGCCGGGATGTCGCCGCGAGCATCAGGGCCGCGGTCACCAGGACCTCCCTGCCCTTGACCTCACCCGTCCAGATCGCGGGATAGCCCAGCTCATCGAGTTCGGCGACGGCCGCCTGGACAACCGAGGCCGGGGAGAAGTCGAACTGGCCGCTCCAGATCCCGACCCGGCCGAGGTCGCGGCGGACGGGCGGGCGCACGGCGCCGGCACCCGCGCCGGCATCGACGCTCGCGCCGGCATCGACACCCGCGCCGGCGGTGGCATCGGTGGCTGTGGCGGTGTCCGCGACGGTCGCGGATGAGGGGGCAGCTGTCACTGCACCACGCTATCCGGGTGCGTCAACCACGGCGGGTACCCGCAGCCCGTGTCCGGGTTGCTCGCCACCATGGGACGACTATCGTCAGCTCCGCGGCGAACGGTCCCGCTTACCCGCGGCGGCCGGCTGCCCCAACCGGCGGCTGCGACCGACGATCTCGGGGACGGCCACGTATGACCGGAGGACACGATGTCCGTGCCTGACACGAAGCCTGTGCCCGATCCGGAGTCCGTGCCCGATCCGGAGTCCGCTCCCGGTACAGACCGGCCGAACAGCGTCGTCCCGCCCGTCCCGCGCGATCCACATGACGCGCGGGATGCCGACCCGGGGCTGGTACGGCTGCTCACGCCCGAGGGCGAGCGGCGCCCCGACCCGACCTACGATCCCTACCTCGCGGACCTCACCGACGCCGACCTGTACGGGCTCCTGCGCGACATGGTGATCGCGCGCCGCCTCGACGACGAGGCAACGGCTCTCCAGCGTCAGGGCGAACTCGGCCTGTGGGCCAGCCTGCGTGGTCAGGAGGCGGCCCAGGTCGGCTCGGCCAGGGCACTGCGCGACGACGACATGGTCTTCCCGTCCTACCGCGAACACGCGGTGGCCTGGTGCCGCGGGGTCGACCCGCTCGACGTCCTCGGCCTGTTCCGCGGGGTCACCCACGGCGGATGGGACGCGGACAAGCACGGATTCCAGTGCTATGCGATCGTCGTCGGCTCGCAGGCCCTGCACGCCACCGGCTATGCGATGGCCGTCTCCCGCGAGCATGCCGCTGGCCCCGCTGGCCCCGCTGGCACTGGCAGCACTGGCAGCACTGGCAGCACCGGCAGCACCGGCAGCACCGGCACCAGCAGCAGCAACGGCCAGAGCCGGAACCAGGACCAGGACCAGGACATGTCAGCGACGCTGGTCTACTTCGGTGACGGGGCGTCCAGCCAGGGGGACGTCAACGAGGCGCTCAACTGGGCGGGTGTCTTTGCAGCTCCGGTGGTGTTCTTCTGCCAGAACAACCAGTGGGCGATCTCCGAACCGGCCCGACGGCAGAGCCTGGCGCCGATCTACCGGCGAGCGTCCGGGTTCGGTATCCGGGGCGTCCAGGTTGACGGCAACGACGTGCTGGCGACGTTCGCGGTGACCCGCTGGGCGCTGGACTCGGCCCGCCGGGGACATCCGACACTGGTTGAGGCGGTGACATACCGGATGGGCGCGCACACCACCGCTGACGATCCATCCCGGTACCGTCACGCAGCGGAGCTGGCGCACTGGGGCCAGCGGGACCCGGTGGCACGGATGACCACCTACCTACGCGGCTGCGGGCTTCTGGACGACGCTGGCGCCGCCGCTCTCGACGCCGAGGCCGACGCCCTCGCGGCGACGGTGCGCAGCCGGTGCGTGCGGCTGCCCGACCCGTCCCCGCAGAGCCTTTTCGATCACGTGTACGTGGACGAACCCGAGACCCTGAGCGCCGCGCGGGACGCCTGTCTGGAGCTCGAACTGGCACCGGCAACGCTCGAACCGCGAAAGGCGAACTGACGGTGCGCTCGACGCTGACGCTGGCCAAGGCTCTCAATACCGGACTGCGCACGGCCATGGCCGCCGATGAGAAGGTCGTGGTGATGGGTGAGGACGTCGGCAGGCTCGGCGGCGTCTTCCGGATCACCGAGGGGCTGCTCGCCGACTTCGGCGAGGCGCGCGTCATCGACACACCGCTGGCCGAGTCCGCGATCATCGGAACCGCGATCGGGATGGCCATGCGTGGGCTCCGGCCGGTATGCGAAATCCAGTTCGACGGCTTCGTCTACCCGGCCTTCGACCAGATCGTCACCCAGCTGGCGAAAATCCACTACCGGACCCGGGGACGGGTCCGGTTGCCGGTGACGGTCCGCATCCCGTTCGGTGGTGGCATCGGCGCTGTCGAGCACCACAGCGAGTCACCGGAAGCCTACTTCTGCCATACCGCCGGCCTCAAGGTCGTCGCCTGTTCCAGCCCGACCGATGCCCACACGATGATCCGGCAGGCGGTCGCGGCCGACGATCCGGTGATCTTCTTCGAACCCAAGCGCCGGTACTGGGAGAAGGGAGATGTCGAAACCGACGAGCCGCTGACCGGGGCGATCCCGTTGCACACCAGCCGGGTCGTGCGGACCGGCGACGACGCAACACTGGTCGCCTACGGCCCGATGGTACGGACCTGCCTGGACGCGGCCGTGGCAATGGCCGACGAGGGTCGCGAGCTTGAGGTCATCGACCTGCGCACCCTGTCCCCGCTCGACCTGGCCCCGGTGCTCACGTCCGTGCGCCGGACCGGCCGGTGTGTCGTCGTTCACGAGGCGCCGTCGAACGTGTCCCTGTCCGCGGAGATCGCGGCCCGGGTGACCGAGGCCGCGTTCTACTCCTTGGAGGCTCCAGTACTACGCGTCACCGGTTATGACACCCCGTACCCGCCGGCCCGGCTGGAGGACCACTACCTACCGGACGTCGACCGGATCATGGACGCCGTCGACCGTTCCTTCCAGTACTGACCGGTGGGTCCGATGCCGGGCAGCAAGTTGGAGGTCACCCGTGCCACATGAACAGTTCCGCCTCCCCGACCTGGGCGAGGGCCTACCGGACGCCGAAATCGTCCGGTGGCTGGTGGAGGTGGGCGAGCCGGTAGCGGTCAATCAGCCGCTCGTCGAGGTGGAGACCGCCAAGGCCCTGGTGGAGGTGCCCTCACCACTGGCCGGCGTGCTCGCCGTGCGGCACGCCGAACCGGGCGACACCGTCGAGGTGGGACGACCGTTGGTCACCGTCGACGTCCCAGCTTCGAACGACGTACCAGCTTCGAACGGCGTACCAGCACCGAACGGCGCTCATGGACCGGACCAGGGGACGGACCGCCCACCGGACCGCCCACCGGACGGGCGGACACCGGTGCTGGTCGGGTATGGCCCGCGCACATCCGCTGGACCGGCACGGACCCGGCGCCGGACCGCGCCGACCGTCCAGCCCACACCGGTCAAGGCAGACCAGGCCAGAGCAGACCGGGACGGGCCTGTACTCGCGAAGCCACCGGTCCGCAAGCTCGCTCGGGATCTAGGTGTCGACATCTGGCGGGTCACCGGCACCGGACCGCATGGAACGATCAGCCGGGCGGATGTCGAGGCGGCCCGCACCTCCGCCCACGACGAGCGGGGCGCCCGGGTCCGCCGGGTGCCGGTGACCGGCGTCCGGCGCGCGACCGCGGCGGCCATGGTGACCAGCGCGTTCACCGCGCCGCAGGTCACCGAGTTCGTCAGTGTCGACGTCACCGAGACGATGGCCGCGCGTGACCGGATCGCCGCGCTGCCCGAGTTCGCGGGTGTGAAGGTGACCGCGCTGTTGTTCGTCGCGAAGGCGCTGCTGACCGCCGTCCAGCGTCATCCGATGATCAATTCTTGCTGGGAGGAAGCGTCCGGCGACGAGCCTGCGCAGATCGTCATCCATGAGACCGTCAACCTCGGGATCGCGGTGGCTTCACCCCGCGGGCTCGTCGTGCCGAATATTCCGGCTGCGCAGGAGATGGGACTGGTCGCGCTCGGACACGCCCTGCACGAGCTGACCGCGGCAGCCCGGACCGGGACAGTCACACCAGGCGCACTACGCGGCGGGACCATCACCATTACCAATATCGGCGTGTTCGGCATTGACACCGGAACACCCATCCTCAATCCGCCGGAGGCGGCAATCCTCGCCCTCGGCGCGATCCGCCCGATGCCGTGGGTGCATGACGGGAACCTTGCTGTCCGGACGGTGGCGCAGCTCGCCCTGACCTTCGACCACCGGATCGTCGATGGCGAGCTCGGCGCAAAGGTGCTCGCGGATGTCGCCAGAATGCTCGCCGACCCGGCCGTGGCCCTCGCCTGGAACTGATCCAATTCCTTGATCGGCCCTGTTCCGAATAGCCGGACCGGGCCCATCCATGCTTGCTCTGAGTGACGATGGCGAGGGCGCGGCGAGCAACGCACAGGAGCAGGCAAGACCGGACACAACGGACCAACCTGGAACCTCAACCAGGGCAAAGAGCACGGGATGGGGCGGACAACGGAGGAAGGAGCTCGCCTGGTACGGTTGCGCCTTGCTTACGGCTTCCGGCACAGCTTCCGTACAAAGGGGTGAAACGCATGACGCGCGTGGAGGCACTACAGGCCGCCGACGAATTCGTCGCCAAGGTCCTGACCTCCGCAGGCTCCAGCGGCCGTTTCAACGGCGCTCTCAACCTCGCTGAACGGGTCGATCTGACCCTGCGGGTAGCGAGGTTCCTCCTGGAGGGGCAGGGCACGTCCGAGGCAGACGACCTGCTCAAGCGGGATATGCGCAATGAGCTGGACCAGGCTTTCCCGCCGCTGCGCACATCATGAAACGACCGGTGGTTCGCGGCTCGCCCCGCCCTACCACAACACCTGGCACGTCCTACTGACGCGTCACCGCCGGGCGCGCGATCGTAGCTCCAGCTCGCGCGCCCGGCGGCCACCCGCTCCGGATCTGACGGGCGTCAGGTGCCAACCTGCGTCAGAACGCGTCCTCGGGCAGGTCCATCAGATCAAGGTCGGTTGCCTGCAGAACACCGAGTCGGGTTGACAGCTCGGGCAGCACGTTCGCGACAAACCAACGGGCCGTGGCCACTTTGCCCTCGTAGAAGGCCCGGTCCCTGGCTGGCACGGCCCTGGCTGGTGCCGATCCCGTGAATGCTCCGAGGACTGCGGCCTCCGGGCCCGCGATCTGACGATCGTCGCGCGCCCTTTGGCCCGCTAGCGCGTCCGTCGCGACCTCGGCCTGGCGTAGCAGCAACCAGCCGATGACGAGGTCGCCGACACTCATCAGAAGCCGCGTGGTGTTCAGACCGACCTTGTACACCTGCCGGGTATCCGTCGCGGCGTCGGTGAAAAAGCCGACCAGCACACCGACCATGGATGTCACGTTTTCCAGCGCGGCGCCCAGGATCTCCCGTTCCCGGCGTAGCGAACCGTCCCCCGCGCCGTCCTTGGCGAAGGTCTGGATCTCGGCGAACAGCGCGGTGAGCGCCTGACTGTGATCTCGCACGATCTTCCGGAAGAAGAAGTCCTGGCCCTGGATGGACGTGGTGCCCTCGTACAAGGTGTCAATCTTGGCGTCGCGGATGTACTGCTCGATCGGATAGTCCTGCAGGTAGCCCGAGCCACCGAAAACCTGCAGGGACGTCGCCAGCAGCTCATAGGATCGCTCGGAACCGACGCCCTTGACTATCGGCAGCAGCAGGTCGTTGAGCCGTTCGGCGAGATCGTCTACTGTTCCCGCGACGTTGGCCGCGGCGACCCGGTCCTGAACGGTGGCGGTGTAGAGGACGAGCGCCCGCATGCCTTCCGTATACGCCTTCTGCACCATCAGCATCCGCCGGACGTCCGGGTGATGGATGATCGTGACGCGGGGCGCGGCCTTGTCCGTCGACCGGGTCAGATCGGCGCCCTGGACCCGGGTCCGCGCGAACGCCAGAGCGTTGAGGTAGCCGGTGGACAGCGTCGCGATGGCCTTGGTACCCACCATCATCCGGGCATATTCGATGATCTCGAACATCTGGGCGATGCCGTCGTGGACGTCCCCGACAAGCCAGCCGACCGCTGGGTTCTTCTCGCCGAACCGCAGTTCGCAGGTGGCGGAGACCTTCAGGCCCATCTTCTTCTCGACGCCGGTGACGTAGACGCCGTTTCGCTCGCCGGGTTCGCCAGTCGCCGGATCCACCAGGAACTTCGGAACCAGGAACATGGACAGGCCCTTGGTGCCGGGGCCGTTTCCCTCCGGCCGGGCAAGGGTGAGGTGGAAGATGTTCTCCGGAACGTCCCAGTCACCCGAGGTGATGAAACGCTTCACGCCCTCGATGTGCCAGGTGCCGTCGGCCTGCGCCACCGCCCGGGTGCGGCCCGCCCCCACGTCCGAACCCGCGTCGGGTTCGGTGAGCACCATCGTCGCGCCCCACTGCCGCTCGATCGCCTGGCGGGCGAACTTCTTCTGTGCGGCATTGCCGAGCCGGTCGAGAATCCCGGCGAAGGTCGGACCGCTCATGTACATGAACACCGCCGGGTTGGACCCCAGGATCAGCTCCGAAGCGGCCCAGATGACCGACGGAGGTGCACCCAGACCGCCCAGGTGTGACGGCAGGAACAGCCGCCACCACTCACCGTCCATGAGGTCGGCATAGGACTTCTTGAACGCCGCCGGCAACGTGACCGTGCCGGTCTCCGGGTCGAACACCGGCGGGTTGCGGTCAGCCTCCGAAAAGGACTCGGCGAGCGGACCGGTGGCCAACCTGTCGACCTCGGCGAGCACGTCATGGGCCGTCTGGCGATCCATCTCCGCGAACGGACCATGACCCAGCGTCTGGTCGACACCCAGTACCTCGAACAGGTTGAACTCGATATCGCGGAGGTTGCTCTTGTAGTGCCCCATGGCGGTCTCCCCGGGGAAGTGCCGGCATCGGTTGTCACCGAGGGAACCGGCGTACTCCTACTGGCCAGTAACTAATACCCATGCTACCCGCCGGTAACCATCCTGGGAACAAATACCAGGACAACGAGACAACTGACAATATGCCACCACAATGGCTACGCTCAGTTATATTTCGGCATGATGCGCGCCGCACACAGCATGCGGACAGCGTCTGTCCGAACCGATCACCAGGAGCGCAGGAGCGCAGGAGCGCAGGAGTGCAGGAGTGCAGGAGTTACGAGACATCGCTCCAACGGAAGCTGCCATCATGATCACGCAGGCAGGCGATGGGGCGCCCGTTCGCGTCCTGGAGAAGCTCGTCACCGTCCGTCGCAGCGTTGCACTCGGCACCCGGCGCCGGGACGACCAGCTGCCTCGGCTGCGGACTCGTCACGCCCCACCGCGGCTGGCCCGCAGCGCTCGGCCCGCAATAAAGGAACAGTCCGTTGACGGCCTGCCGCGGGGCAGAATCAACGGCTGGAACACACGGTTCCCCAACGAACACAGCACGCATCCGTTCCGTCGGACCACCGCCGGGCTGCGACGGATCGTCCCGGCCTGTCTCGGGCGGGGTGGTCACGGGCGGGGTGGTCACGGGCGGGGCTGCGGCTAGCGGTGACGGTGCCAAGGGCTGGGACGGTGTCCGTGCCTGCGTGCCGGCGTCGGTCGAGCCACACCCGACCAGCAGCACGGCCAACAGGCCGAGCGCCGCGATGACGGCAGCCGCAAGCCCCACGCCGCTGACCGCCCCGGTGCCCGCGCGAGCCGCGCTACCCGCGGTGTCGCCTCCTCGATGTCCAGCCGCCACACCAACCAGCTTAGGTAGGACTGCCGATACGCGGAGCAACATAGTCCGTGAACACCCGGTTTAGAGCGCCCGGTGGATATTGGTCACCGCCTCAGGCGGCCACCGGGATCCCGCCGTCGACCAGGTCGTCGTCCCGTGGCGCGGTAAGCCCGTCAGGCGTGTGTGGACGCATGGTGTTGGCCGCATCCGAGTCACGCACCGTCAACGCGAACCCCGCGGCGACGACGGCGAGCGCAGCCGCCACCAGGAACGCGCCGTGGTACGCTGCGGCATTTCCCGCAGCCGCGGCCGTGGTTTTTGCGCCGGCCGGCGCGAACAGGGTCAACGCCGTTGTCACCAACCCGACACCGAGCGCCGACGCGAGCTGTCGCTGCATGTTGAACAGGGTGGACGCCTGACCGGTGTCCACCGGCGAAATACGTGCGAACGCGGCCGTCTGGGCGGAAAGAAAGACAAATCCCATCCCGGTGCCGACGAGGAACATCATGGCCCGGATCAGCCATATCGACGTGGCCAGGTCCATCCGCGAGATCGACGCCAGCATGGCTGCCACCAGGAGCAGTCCGAACACCATCAGTCGCCGCGGCCCTATCCGCGGGTAGCCGCGCCCGGCTAGCTGGGACCCGGCCAGCACCCCCAGCGCTTCAGGAAACAGCGCCAGGCCGGCCGTGGTCGCGTTCACGCCACGGGCGTCCTGCAGGAACAGCGGGATCAGGTAGAGCGTGCCGAGGAAGGCCATCGTCGCGAACAGCATCGTGAGGTTGGTCGCCCGGAACAGCCGCTCGCCGAGCAGTCTCAGCGCGAGCAGCGGACGGTCGCGACGACGCTCCCAGATGACCATCAGGACAGTCGCGGCAAGGCCGACGGACCCGGCGACACCGACCTTGGCCGATGCCCAGCCGCTGCCCGGCCCGCTACTGAGCGCATAGAGAATCAGGGCGAATCCCGCCGCCGCGAGCACGAACCCGACCAGGTCGAAGCGGCCGGCAGCGCCAGGCTCGCGGTGTTCGGCCAGAAAGACCAGGCCGAACACGAACACGGCCAACCCGACCGGTAGGTTCACCAGAAACACCCAGTGCCACGACAGGTGGTCGGTGAGGATGCCACCGAGCACCGGACCGGCCGCCGGCGCGATCACAGTGGGAACGATGACCACACGTGCGGCCCGCACCCGCTGCTCGGGCGGGAAAACCCGGAACAGCATGGCCGTCCCGACCGGCATCAGGATGCCGCCGCCGACTCCCTGTAGCATCCGGAACCCCACCAGGGCATCAAGGCTGGTGGCAGCACCACACAGCGCGGACGCGGCCGTGAACGCCGCCAGCGCCACCAGGAAGACCCGTTTGGTCCCGAACCGGTCACCCAACCATCCGGACGCGGGGATGAAGACGGCGAGACTGACCAGGTAGCCGATCACCACCAGCTCGATCGAACCGGTCGAGGCGCCGAAGTCACGGGCGATCGAGGGCAGGGCCACATTGACGATCGTGACGTCCATGATGCTGATGAACATCGTCGCGGCGAAGACGACCGCGGCCGCGACGCGCTGGTCGAGCGCGGGCGCCGCACGCCGGATCCGAGCAGGGCTCCGGACGGGACTCATAGGCCTCTCCCTAACCATGGGTGACCAACCGCAACGGATCGCAACCTCGGTCGGCTGGGTGGTACTTTATGAGGCTACCTCACTATCCATGTCCCTCAAAATAAAGATGGCTGAACAATGAAGCCGCAAACCGGCGATGAGATCATCGATACTCTGCTGGCAGTCAGTCACCGACTGCGTCATCGCGTGAACGACACCCTTCAGGTCACGGCCGGGCTCACGCTCTCCCGCTTCAAGGTCCTGCAACTCGTCGAGCGGCGCGGACCTTCCCGCCTGCGCGACATCGCCGACGCCACCGACGTCACCGCCCGGACCATGACCGAGACGGTGGACTGGCTCGAAGGCGAGGGGCTGGTCATCCGCACCGCGCATCCGACCGACCGGCGCGCCCTGCTCGTGGCCCTCACCGACGCCGGTCGCGCTCGACTGACCGCCGCGGACCGACACCGGACCGCGGAGGTCGGTGCCATGACCAGACATCTGTCCGCGGCCCAGCGCGAGGAGTTCCTCCAGCTACTGCGATCGGTGCTCGACGCCATCGAGGGCACCGCCGCCGACATCGGGCCGGACGGGCCGGACGGGCCGCCGGAAACCGTCGCCGGAAACGGTTGTAGCTGATCCCCCGCCCAGGGCTGTGGGACAGATCACGATCATCCGAAACGACTGACACGTGTATCAGCGTCCCGTCTGGCATCCCCGCGGCCTACGATCCGGCACATGGTCGCCTGCCCGACATGCGGAAAGGCCAACCCGGAAGAAGCGCGCTTCTGCTTCTCCTGCGGTACGCCGCTGCCCACGTTCGGGATCGGCGCACGCAAGACTGTCACGATCATGTTCTGCGACGTCACCGGCTACACCGCCATCGGCGAACAGCTCGACTCCGAACCGTTGCAGCAGGTCATGTGGCGGTTCTTCAGCGCCGCCCGCGAAGTGATCTCGGCCCACGGGGGCACCGTCGAGAAGTTCATCGGGGACGCGGTGTTCGCCGTCTTCGGCATCCCCGTGCTGCACGAGGACGACGCGTTGCGCGCCGCCCGCGCGGCCTTCGAGATCCGCGCCAGCATGGCCGCGCTCAACGCCGATCTGCAACGGGACTGGGGATTCCGGTTCCGGATCCGCATCGGGATCAACACCGGCGAGGTCACCGTCGGCGGGCCGGGCACCGGCGGCGGCGTGACCGGGGACGCGGTCAACATCGCGTCCCGGCTGGAGGAGGCCGCCGACCCCGACGAGATCCTCATCGCCGACACGACCCTGCGGATGATCCGTTCGGATGTGCGGAGCGAACCGGTCGGACCCCTGGTCGTCCAGGGCAAGAAGGCCCCGCTGCGGGCCCACCGCCTGATCGGCCTGGCGCACCCCGGCATCGGCCCCGGCGCGCGGTTCGCCCCGGACGGCTTCGCCGCACCGGTGATCGGCCGGGACCGGGAACGCCGTCGCCTGGGCGACGTCCTCGAACAGGTGATCGAGGAACGCACCTGCCACCTGTTCACCCTGCTCGGTCCCGCCGGCATCGGAAAATCCCGGATGGTCGGGGAGTTCTGTGAGGCGATGGCGCCGCGGGCGACGGTGCTCACCGGACGCTGCCTGTCCTACGGCGAGGGCATCACCTACTGGCCGCTGATGGAGATGGTCCGCCAGGCGACCGGCATGTCCGCGGACGAGAGCGCGCCCGAGGGCCGGCGCCGCCTGCGCGAGCTGCTGGACGGGGTCGACAACGTCATCGGCGACGCCGCCGCCGTGGTGGACGGGCTGGCGCCGCTGATCGGCCTGGGCGGAGCCGAGGTCGGTGCGCAGGAGAGCTTCTGGGCAGTCCGCACGTTTCTGGCCGCGCTCGCCGAGAAGCGTCCGCTGATCATCTGGTTCGATGACGTGCACTGGGCCGAGCCGACCCTGCTGGATCTGATCGAGCATGTCGCCGACTGGTCCCGGGAGGCGCCGATCCTGCTGTTGTGCCTGGCCAGGCCCGAGCTGCTGGAGGAGCGCCGGACCTGGGGCGGAGGCAAGCTCAACGCCACGTCGATGTTGTTGCAGCCGCTGAGCGAGGAACGTTGCCAGCGACTGATCCGCACGTTGATGGGCTCCAACGACCTCGACCCGGCGCTGGTGTCGAGGATCACCGACTCGGCCGCGGGAAACCCGCTGTTCGTCGAGCAGACGCTTGCGGCCCTGGTCGACGACGGGCTGCTGCGCCGGGAGGGCGACCGGTGGATCGCGACCGGCAACCTCGGTTCGGTCCAGGTTCCACCCACGATCTCCGCGCTGCTCGCCGCCCGTCTCGACCGGCTCAACATGCACGAACGGCGGGTGCTGGAACGCGCTGCCGTGGTCGGTCAACGGTTCTACCTCGACGCCGTGGTCGAGCTGTCCGCCCCGGCCGACCGGGCCGGCGTGGCCGCGCACTGCCAGTCGCTGGTACGCAAGGAACTGGTCCATGCCGACCGCTCAGACCTGCCCGGCGTGGACGCCTTCCGGTTCCTGCACGTCCTGCTGCGCGACTGCGCCTACCAGGCCACGTCCAAACGCCAGCGTGCGCAGCTGCACCAGGGGTTCGCCGCCTGGCTGCAGGCCCGGATGATCGGGCGTCCCGGCGAGCACGACGAGCTGGTCGGTTATCACCTGGAACAGGCCTACCGGTACCGGGTCGAGCTCGGGCTGCGCGACGCCGAGACCGCGCAGCTCGGACGCCACGCCGCGACCTGTCTGATCGAAGCCGCCGACCGGGTCCGCCAGGGCGACGAGACAGGAGCGGCCGGCCTACTCAAACGAGCGATCAAACTTCTGCCTGTCACCGATCCACTACGCATCCGCGCCGAGATCGACCTTGGCTGGGCGCTGCACTCGTTCGGCCGGTTCAGCGACGCCGAACGCATGCTGCGCCAAGCCACCGACCGGGCCGCCCGGATCGGCGACGCCGGTCTGCGGGCGCACGCGCGCCTCGCCCACCTGCGGCTCATGTTCACGACAAGCCCGGAGGGGCTGGTCGCCGAGACCCTCGGTGAGGCCACCCGGGCACTACCGATCTTCATCCGGGACGGGGACGAGGTCGGTGCCGCGCTCGCCTGCCGTGGTCAGGCCGCCGCCCACATGGCGGCCGGCCGCTACGCCCAGGCGGAGCGGGCCATGCAGGCCGCCGTCCGCCATGCCGAGGAGTCCGGCGTGCTGCGTGACGCCCAGACCATGCGCCGTGACCTCGTCCACCTGCTGAGTTTCGCCCCGCGCCCGATCGGCGAATCGGTCGAGCGGGCCACCCGGGCGCTGGCCGGCGTCGGGGACGACCGCGGCCTGCGCCGTTCCCTGCTCGCCCAGCTGGCCCTGCTGTTCACCATGGCGGGGGACCTCGACGCCGCCAGGGACCACCTGAGCCGGGCTGAAGAGATCGTCTGGGACGTCCGGAGCCCCCGCGGAGACCCGCTCTACGGGGGCTTCGTCGTTGCCCGCGTCGCCCTGCTCACCGACGACCTCGACACGGCCGAGCACGAGTTGCGGCGCAGCTGCCGTCGGCTGGCCCGGATGGGCGAGCGTGCGCACCTGGCCACGCGTGCCGCGGCCCTCGCCGACGTCCTGGTCAAACTCGGCCGCCTCGACGAGGCGGCCACCTACGTGTCCCGCTCCCGCGACGCCGCTGCCGGTGACCAGGTCCCCGCCCAGGCCGGCTGGTGCGGGGTACACGCGAAGGTACTGGCGATGCGTGGCCGTGAACGCGAGGTCGAGGCCGTCCGGTTCGCCGAGGCCGCATGCGACCTGGCCGGGCGAACCGACGACTGGGACGGACAGGCGCAGGCGTGGCTGGCCTACGCCGAGGTGCTCCACCGAACCGGCCAGGTCGACGCGGCCGGACCGAAGATCGATGCAGCCATCTCCTGCTACGAGAAGAAAGGCAACATCACCGGAGCCGCCCAGGCCCGCCGACTTTTCGAAGAGCTCTCCGTCCCGGTGTGAGCGGCACCGGTGTGAGTTCTACGTCGAGCGGAGCAGACCGTTGGCGCGGGCCTCTTCCTGGAGGTAGTAGAGCTCCTCCGCCCACAACCGGAACCGCTCCATGGCGTCGAGCTCACGGGCCAGCGCCCGGGCCAGGCGGGGGATGGCGAGGCGCTCAAGGGAACCGCGCAGCCATGGGCGGTCCGCGGTCTCCTCCTCGCTGGCCCGCTCATAGGCCGCCCGATACAGGACGATCTCGGCCTGCGAGATCTCGATCTGCTCGGCCAGCATCCGCATCCGCGCCCGCAGGTGGGCCTCGGTCGGGATGGCGCGCTGGACGGGCCACGGACCGCGGTAGGGACCGCGCAGCGGTGGGCCTGCGGACGGAACACCTGCCGGGCCACCTGCCGGGCCACCTGGCTGGGCACCGCCGGAGCCCGCCGGTTGTGTGGCGGCAGGCCTCGACATACCAGACATGGTGACAGGAAGCCAAGGGCGCCCGGCACTAGGGACGCGGCGGCACTCACCCCGGACGCACGAAACCGTCGCCTGGATGTGAATTTCGCGCGACCGCGGGTAACAGGACTGCGGATGACACAGAAAGATCACAACGGGACTTTCCGTGTTTTCGGGCGAAGCTCGGAGGACGCGATGGCCGGATCCGTAGCAATTGTGCTGGGATTCCCACTGGTACTCATGATCGGCATGTTGGCTATGCACCAGGTGGAACAAATGATCGAGAAAGTACGCCGGCCCCGACTCCGACTGGTCCCGGATCCCGACGACGAGCCCCACGGTGACCTCAGCGGCGGCGGACCGCCCCCGACCCGGCTGCTGCGACTGATCGTGTCGCGCCAGTCCACGAACGCCCGGCCATAGGGGCGTGCGGCCGCCCGGCCATCGGGGCGTGCGGCCGCCCGGCCAGCGGGGCGTGCGGCCGCCCGGCCTCAACGGGTGGTACCACCGGTGGTGGCGGATGCGGTCGCGCCCGACCAGCGTGGCCCCGCGTCGACCTGCAGGCGACCGGTCAGGCCGGTCGAACGCAGCAACGCCATGAACGCCGGGGACGCGCCGCGAACCCGCAGGCTCGAGTGAACGCCTCGCAGCAGCAACTCGGCCCGGAGCAGGGCGGCCATCCCGGCGATGTCGATGGCCCGTAGGCCGGCGACGTCCACGGTCACGGCGGTGCCGCCACGCCCCAGCAGTTCATGGATCTCCTGGCGAAACCGCAGCCGGCCGCGGGTGTCGAGCTCGCCGTCAAGCACGATGACCACATCGCACCCGGAATGGGTCACCGACATCCGCAGATGACCAGCCTCGACCTGCATGTTTCCGCCCCCCGCTACTCCTGCCGACGCTCGTCGTACCGCGCCGCCCGACCCCTGGCCCCGCCCCCCGGCCGGTTGACACCGGGGCGACACCTCCTGGCTTGCGTTGTCCTGGCGACCCGGCAGGTCTCCCGGACCGGAATCGCCAACAGCGTGGTCTCTCCCCGAGTCACGAGATACGTACACCCGATGCAGCGATACTACCGACGGTAACCAAGATTCCGAATTCCGCCGACGCAGAGTCACGGCAGATTCGGGAATCAGTCCTGAACCGGATGGTTTGGATATATCGGCCAGACAGGTCCGGGACTCTCAGCCCGTGCCGGCGGCGCGGAAACGGCGGATGAGGCTGTTGGTGGAGCTGTCGTGGGCCAACTCCAGCGGCCCGTCCGCCGACAGTTCGGGGATGATCCTCTCCGCAAGTACCTTACCGAGCTCCACCCCCCACTGGTCGAAGCTGTTGATGTTCCAGATCGCACCCTGGGTGAAGACCTTGTGCTCGTACAGGGCCACCAGCTGGCCGAGCCGGAAGGGAGTCAACCGGTCGGTGAGAATCGTGTTGGTGGGACGGTTACCAGGAAATGTCCGGTGTGGAATGATTTCGGGGTCCACCCGGTCGGCGGCGAGCTGCTCGGCGGTCCGGCCGAAGGCCAACGCCTCGGTCTGGGCGAAGAAGTTCGCCATCAGCAGGACATGGTGGTCCGCACCGCCTTGGCGCACGTCGTGATTCGCCGTGACAAAACCGATGAAGTCGGCGGGAACCAACGCGGTTCCCTGGTGGATGAGCTGGAAGTAGGCATGCTGGCCGTTGGTACCGGGAGTTCCCCAGACAATCGGGCCGGTGGGGACGGGAACAGCCCGCCCGGCCCGGTCCACCGACTTGCCGTTGCTCTCCATGTCCAGCTGCTGGAGATAGGCGGGAAAGCGGCCGAGATAATGACTGTAAGGCAGCACGGCATGGGTCTGCGCACCGAAGAAGTCCCGATACCACAGGCCGAGCAGACCGAGCAGCACCGGCAGGTTCCGCTCGAACGGAGCGGTCCGGAAGTGGACGTCCATCGCGTGGAATCCAGCGAGCATGTCCCGGAAGTTGTCCGGCCCGATCGCCAGCATCAGGGACAGGCCGATCGCCGAGTCCAGCGAATAGCGCCCGCCCACCCAGTCCCAGAACTCGAACATGTTCGCGCTGTCTATACCGAACTCCGTCACTTTTTCCGTGTTCGTCGAGACTGCCACGAAATGAAACGGAACCGCGTCCGGACCGAGTGCGTCGACCACCCAGGCCCGCGCGGTGCGGGCGTTCGCGAGCGTCTCCAGGGTCGTGAAGGTCTTGGACGACACGACGAACAACGTCTCGGCCGGGTCGAGGTCGGCGGTCGCCTCCCAGATGTCGGTGCCGTCCACATTCGATACGAAACGAAACTGTATCGACCGGTCGGAGTAGTCCACCAGAGCCTCGTATGCCATGGCCGGCCCGAGATCCGAACCTCCGATCCCGATGTTGACGACAGTCCGGATGTGTTTGCCGGTAACTCCGGTCCAGACGCCGGAACGGACCTTGTCCGCGAACACCGACATCCGCTCGAGCACGGCGTGAACCTGGGGAACGACGTTCACGCCGTCCACTTCGACGACGGCATCCGCGGGAGCGCGCAACGCGACATGGAGCACGGCTCTGCGCTCGGTCGTGTTGATCCGCTGTCCCGTGAACATCGCCTCGATCTGCGCGCGCAGTCGCACCCGCTCGGCAAGGGCCGTCAACAAAGCCACCGTCCGGTCGGTGACCCTGTTCTTGGAATAGTCGAGATAGAGCCCGTCGGCTTCCACGGCGAATGTCTCGCCCCGGTTCGGGTCGTCGGCGAACAGGTTGCGCAGGTGGACGTCGGCGATCTCGGCAAAGTGCTTGTCGAGCGCTGCCCATTCCGGCGTTCCCATGATGGGGGACGCGTGCTGGACAGCATCAATGGACGGCTCGATAGGCGACATGATCTTTCGGGACCTCCCAGTCCGATGGCCGCGGGCGCGTCGGCGACACGCTCACGATCCTGCATGCCCCACGCCAGGTCCACGTCACCACGTCACCGGCCAGGTCACCGCGCGCGTCACCGGGTGAGTCACCGGGCGGGCGGTGCCGCGGGGCACCGGATCGCCGCCATCGCGGACATGCCACCCTATAACAGAAAGTAAACAAATGGATCCATAAGGTCATCAATCTGGAGCTACTGTGATGTCTGTCACCAATTTGTCACAGTCGCCCGGGACCACCGGGAGAGCGACGGGTGGCCACAGTCGTACACTCACGATTGATTTGTGGCTGGAGGGCCAAAGGGTGCGCGACGATCGTCAGATCGCACACCCGGAGGCCATTGATTTGTGACTGGAGGGCCAACGGGCGCGCGACGATCGTCAGATCGCGCACGCGGTGGCCGCGGTCTCTGGAGCACAGAAAGAGATGTCGGTTGTCGGCCCGGCCACCGACGGGCACGAATGCGGCCAATGTCATCCGTACGGTGGCGAACGGAACCTGACCTTTGTTGATCGATCGCTCGCTGGTGCAGGCCGCGCTCCCCGGCTACCAGGTTGACGGTGAACTGGGCCGTGGCGGCTATGGGCTGGTGCTCGGCGGCCGCCATCGGTTGATCGGCCGGAATGTCGCGATCAAAATCCTGCTCGACACCGCCGACGACGCGAACCTGCGCGGTCGCTTCCTTGCCGAGGCGCGGGTACTCGCCGAACTCGACCATCCGCATGTCGTGCGTATCCACGACTACGTCGAACATCAGGGCACCTGCCTGTTGGTCATGGAGCTGCTTCCCGGCGGCACACTGCGTCAGCGCGTGGCGGTCGGCCCGATGTCGCCCGAGGCCGTCTGCGCGTTAGGCCTCGCCGCGGCGGCCGCACTGGATGCCGCGCACGCCCACAACGTCCTGCACCGTGACATCAAGCCCGACAACATGATGTTCGCCTCGGACGGGCTTCTCAAAGTCACGGACTTCGGCGTGGCCAAGATTTTCGAAGGCACCGAGACGACGGCGAGCGGTGTTCTCGGGACGCCTCGATACATGGCCCCCGAGCAGATCACCGGAGGTCGCCTGTACACCTCCACCGATCTCTACGCACTCGGCGGGGTGCTCTACGAGCTACTGGCCCGTCGGCCACTTTTCGGTCGGACCCTGTCCGTGGGCGCGCTGGTCAACCATCACCTCAACGTGACGCCACCGCCGCTGGACGGCGTGCCCGACGCCATCAGCGCGATGATCATGCGCACGCTCGCCAAGGACCCGACCGCCCGGTTCCCGAGCGCGACCCAGTTCGCGCTCGAACTGGCCGGGGCCGCCGCGCACACGTTCAGCCCGGACTGGCTCGCCGAGTCCGGCATCAAGGTCCGCCTCGACGACGAGATCCGACACGCGGCGCAGCGGCCGCCGGCCCGGTCGAACCCACACCCGCCGGGCAGCCGGATACCGGGCGGCCAGGACCCGTGGCCGGGCCGGTCCGGTCTCCGGCCGCCGGCGACCGCTGCGCCCGGCGATCCACGCGGACAGCGTCTGAATGCCGACCCGTGGGTACCGCCGGCAGCGGTCACGCCGCCAACCCGGCTCGCCCCGGGGCAGTTCCCGCCGGCCCATCCCGATCCCGCGGCGGCCCGCCAACCTCGGCCGCAGCCGGCGCAGGCCGGCTCCGGCTGGTGGCAGGCGAACCCGTTCGTCCCACCGGCCGGTCGGGGTCCCGGGCCGTCCGGACCGTCCGGACCGTCCGGACCGTCCGGACCGTCCGGACCGCAACCGACATCCGGCTATCCGCCGGAATGGAAAAACTACCCTACGCAATCAGCCCGGCCGTCGCGCCGGACCTGGCTCGTCGTGGGTGTCTCCTGCGCCGTGGTACTCGCGTTGATCACCGGTGTCGCACTGGTAACAGCCAGAAACCACCGCACCAGGTCAGCCGCGCTGTCCGCGACGTACTCCCCCGGCGTGGCCTATGCCGGCCCGACGCTGACCGTGGCGGGGCTGGACGCCTATGACGTCACCATCGACAAGGCGGGCGCGCTCTACATCACCGACTGGACGAGCCACCAGGTCCACAAGATCAGTAAAAACGGGACTGTGGTCACCGTCGCCGGCACCGGGACCAGTGGCTCCACCCCGGACGGCGGACCCGCGAACCAGGCACAGTTACACAGCCCGGCCGCGACGCTCCTGGACGCGGCGGGGAACATCTACCTCAGCGACTCCGGTAACAACCACATCCAGAAGATTGATACAAATGGGATCATCAGGACGATCGCGGGTACCGGGACGGCCGGCTTCACCGGGGACGGCGGCCTGGCCACGTCGGCCCAGCTGAACGAACCGAACGGGCTGGCGCTGGCCGCCGACGGCACCCTGTACGTCGCCGACTACAGCAACCAGCGCATCCGGCGGATCAGTCCGGACGGTGTGATCACAACAGTGGCCGGTAACGGAACCAAGGGCTTCGCCGGCGACGGCGGACCCGCTACTGCGGCCGAGTTCAACAACCCGAACGGGCTGGCGATCGCCGCCGACGGCACGCTGTACGTGGCGGATCTCGGCAACGAGCGCGTCCGCAAGATCGACCCGAACGGAATGATCAGCACCGTGGCCGGCAACGGGTCCTACGGCTACGGCGGGGACGGCGGCCTGGCGACCGCCGCGGAACTGCGCATCCCGAGCGTCGCGGTCAGCCCCGACGGGATCCTCTACATAGCCGATTACGGCAACCAGCGCATCCGGCGAGTAGGTGCCGACGGACGGATCGCGACCGTGGCCGGCAATGGGACCGAAGGCTACGCAGGCGACGGCGGCCCGGCCACCCGGGCGCAGCTGTCAAGCCCGACCGGCACCGCTGTCGACGGCGCGGGCAACCTCTACATCGCCGACGACAAGAACGACCGGGTCCGCAGGGTCGACTCCACAGGTGTCATCACGACCATCGCCAGGACCGGATAGTCCCAGAGGGTCAAGCAGAACAGGCGGAAGTACGACATGCCAGTCGATCGGGAGCGAGTGGCGGCCGCGTTGCCGGACTACGACGTCGGTGACGAACTCGGCCGCGGGGGCTTCGGCGCCGTGCTCGCCGGCCGCCACCGGCTGATCCGCCGGGATGTCGCGATCAAAGTCCTGCATGACCACACAAGCGGGGCCGAGGACATCCGGGAACGCTTCGTGGCGGAGGCGCGGGTTCTGGCCGGACTCGACCATCCCCACGTCGTCCGCGTCTACGACTACGTGGAACGCGACGGCCTGTGCCTGCTGGTGATGGAGAAGCTGACCGGCGGCAGCCTGCGCCAACGGTTCGCATCCGGGCTCAGCCAACCAGGGGCCTGCGCCATCGGGCTGGCCGCCGCCACCGCGCTTGCCGCGGCGCACGCGAAGGGCGTGCTGCACCGGGACGTCAAGCCGGACAACCTGTTGTTCACCGACACCGGCCTGCTCAAGGTGGCCGACTTCGGCATCGCCAAGATCCTCGAAGCCACGGCGGCGACGACCACCGGGCTTGTCGGTACGCCCCGTTACATGGCACCCGAGCAGATCGCAGGCGACCGCCTCAGCCCCGCAACGGACCTGTACGCGCTCGGTCTGGTCGTCTACGAGCTACTCGCGGGGCGGCCGCCGTTCGAGAAGAACCTGACGGTCCCGGCGATCCTGCACCACCACCTCAACGTAGCGCCGGCGCCGCTCGTCGAGGCACCGGCGGCGATCGCCGCCGTGATCGGGCGTGCCCTGGCGAAGAACCCCCTGGCGCGGCAGGCATCCGCGCAGGCGTTCGCAGTCGACCTCGCCGTGGCCGCGGCGGGGGCCTTCGGCCCGGGCTGGCTGACCGCCGGCGAGGTGCCGACAACCCTGCCCGACGTCATCACCGCTGCGGCCCGCGACGGCGTGTCCGCGAACACCACCAACTCCGGCCCGTTCACCGTCAGGGCGGCGGCCGATCCGGTGCCGGTGCCGGTGCCGGTGCCGAATGCAGGGCCGAATGCAGTGCTGGCGGCGAGGCTCGACGCAGGGCCGAATCCGACGCGGCGACAGCCCGGCCCACGCCGCCTGCTCGGTGTACGGCGCAACCGGATCATGGCTGCCGCACTCGCCGCGGCGCTGGTCGCCACCGGTGCCGCGCTCGCGCTCGCGCTCACCTTCGCCGATTCCGGCCCCAGGCCGGGCACAGGCGCATACGCGGGCGACACCCTGGTCTACGAACTGCCGCTGGCAGCGGGTCTCGCGATCGACCGGAACGGGAACATCATCATCACGAACGCGACCCTCGGCCGGGTCATCACCATCGACCCGGCCGGGCACGCCACCTGGCTGGCGGGGTCACCGCCACAGTCCACGGCGACGACGCCGACAAGCACCGCGCCGTCGACAACCAGGCCGCCCAACGGCACGGAGCCGGTCAGCCCGACAGCGGCTCAAAAAGAGGTGATCGATCAGCCGGTCGCCGTGGCGGTCGGCCCGGACGGATCGGTCTACGTCGTCTCCGGTGCCTCTGACGGCCAGGTTTTCGCAATCGAACGCAGCGGCGCCATCACCGTGGTCGCGGGCACTGGTCCGAAAAAACAGGGATTCACGGGAAACAACCGGGGTAACGCGACCAGCGCGGAACTGTCCTCCCCGCAGGGTGTTGCGATCGACAGAGACGGCAACATCCTCATTACCGAGGGCACCCGCGTGCGTCGGGTCAGCGCCGACGGCAAGATTGACACAATCGCCGGGACCGGCGGCCCGACCGGCAGGAGCGGAAGCTCCGGCGACGGCGGCCCGGCCACCCAGGCTCTGCTGACCCGACCGACGGACATCGCCGTCGCCGGGGACGGCAGCATCTACATCCTCGACACCGGCACCGAGACAGTCAGGAAGATCGACCCGAAAGGGATCATCACCCGCGTCGCGGGTAAGGCACCACCGACGGGAGCCTCCACGCACTCCACGCCATCCACGCCGTTCACGCCGTCAGCCACACCTTCGCCGCCGGCGATCGGCAGCATCGGAGACGGTTCCCCGGCGACTGATGTCGCGCTCGACGAGCCTGACGGGATCACGCTGGCGCCCAACGGTGACCTCTACATCGCCGAGTACGGGACCAACGCCATCCGCCTGGTGAGCGCAGCCACCGGCCGCATCAGCACCGTCGCCGGGGCACATGCGGCGACAGTGCTCGGCGACGGAGGTGACGCCCGCGAAGCCCGCGTCTACGGCCCGACCGGTGTGGCCGTAGACGGTACCGGCGCGGTCTACGTCGCGCAGTACGACGGCCTGGTCAGACGAATCGCCGGCGACGGGTCCATTTCGACCGTGCTGAAGCACAACCAATGAAACAGATGAATCGGTCATCGACGTCACCCGGCGGTCCGGACAGAATGCACCATCCGTAGCCACCTGGTTACTCAAACGAGTTGTCAGCGTGTCGGATCACCGTGAGTAGCGACAGGCTCCGGTCATCGTGGACGGCGCCTGTCCACCCCGTCTTCCCCGCGAGGTCTGGCATGAAGAAGCTCGCACCGGTGTGCGCAATCGCGTTTGTGATCTTCTACGTTGCGAACACACCCGCCGACGCGGCCGGTCTGGTCCAGTCGGCGGTCAGTCTGCTCGCAAGCATCGCGGACGGAATCTCCCACTTTGTCACCGCTGTCGCATGACGACGCCCGCACACTCACGGACCGGCGAGCGGACGCGTCACCGCGACGATCGACGCCCAGTCCGACAGGTCAGATTCGACGACGCCCCACCGGGCACCCTTCGCGGCGATCACCCGGCCGTCACCGACGTACATCCCGACGTGGCCGGGTGCCGCGGGCGTACCGTCCGCACCCGGAATGAACAGCAGGTCACCGGGCTGCGGATCGACGCCGGAGACGACCGGGCCAGCCCGCATCTGATCGACGGTGACCCGCGGGAGCGACACCCCGATCTGGGCGTAGGCCGCCTGGACCAGCGACGAGCAGTCCCAGGTGTCCGGCCCGGTCGCGCCCCACACATAGGCCTTGCCGAGCTGGGAGCGCATGAATGCCACCACCGGAGCGACCGCGGCGGCCGACACCGGGGCACCGGTCGCGACGGAATCGCCGTAGACCTGCGCCCGCGCGAGGATGGTCCGCACGTAATTGCGGGTCTCCGGATACGGCGGGAGACCCGCGTAGGCCAGTACGGCCCCGGGCCCCGCGTTGTAGGCCGCGAGCATGTTCTCCTGCGCATCACCGGGAACCGACGCCACGGACGCGGCCACCGCGCAGTCGTAACGGGCCGCGGCCGGGATGGCATCGGCCGGATTCCACACATCCCCATGGCCGTGCAGCGCCCACGTCCCTGGCATGAACTGGGCGATACCCATCGCACCGACACCGGACTGGGCGGTCGGGTTGAAGCCGGACTCCTGATGCAGCTGGGCGGCCAGCACAGCCGGGGTGACCTCGCCGCAGCCGGCGTTGGCCGCCGCATCGACGATCATTGGCAGGTACTCGGGCGGGATCCCGTCCCCATTGGTGATGACCCTGCTCCGGCCGGAGCCGTTGCTGCCGATGAAGGGGCCGGCAATGATCACAACTACTGCCATGACCACGAAGACGAACGCGATGATGGAGCCCATGAGGCCCACACCGGTCCAGAGCAACCACTGCCGCCGATGCACCCGGCCGGCTCCCGACGCCATGGCTTACCGGCCCGGCGCATCGCCGTAGGAGTTCGCGAGATCCGCCGCGGCCACGAGCCAGGTGCCGTCGGTCTGGCGCAGCAACGTCAGGAGCGGGTTGGACACCGTCTCCACCCGGCCGCCGGTGTGGTCGCTCACTGTCGTGCGCCGCACGTTGAGCAGCAGCACCACCCGACCGGTCGCCCTGGTGTCTATACCGCCCAGCGGGGATGTCGCCAGGACGACGACGGTGGACCGGGTGCCGGCCGCCTGCAGTTCGAGCCATGCCCTGGTCGGTCCCTGCGCGGAGTCGTCACCGAAACCCTGCCCACTGAGCTGGGCAAAGAAGTCCGGGGTCATGCAGTCGCGGGCACGCGGCAGGCCGGCGTTCGGCCCGCTGTCGGCCCGCGCGTCAAAGGATTGCCAGCGCACGAAGCAGTCCGCGGCGACACTTGCAGGATCATGGGTGTCCAGCGGAGTGGAGGCGGGCGGTGAGGCGGTGGCGAGGGGAGGGCCGGGCGGCACGTTCGCGGCCGGCGGCGGTCCGGTCGTGGACGGGACGGCGCTCGCCCGAGCCGCGACGTCACGGATCGCCGCGCAGGCGGACCCGCCACCCGCCAGCAGCAGCAGCGCGATCACGAGCACGATCATCCTGGACGCCCGCCGGGATGGCGTCGACTCAACGGACGAGCCAGGACAGATCACTCCCTGCCGTCCAGCCAGTCCCGGACCCGGCCACGGCGGACGCGC
Source organism: Protofrankia sp. Cas3 (assembly GCF_963555955.1). Taxonomy (NCBI): domain Bacteria; kingdom Bacillati; phylum Actinomycetota; class Actinomycetes; order Frankiales; family Frankiaceae; genus Protofrankia; species Protofrankia sp. Cas3. The sequence continues at coordinate 4,526 of NZ_CAUVXP010000014.1, read as the reverse complement.
CACTGGTGCCCCACCTTTCGGGCCGGGATCTCCCGTTCGGACAGGAGCTTGAGCACCGTGCTCTCCGAGAGCCGCAACCACGCGACAAGCTCGTCGACCGTCAGCACGTCATCGTCCGCAGGATCTCTGCCTGTCGCCAACGCCGCCACCGGGACGCCTTCCTGTGCCACGCGACGACCCCCTTCCCGAGCACATCGTCGCTGGCGCCGGAAGTTACACCCATACAAGGCACCGTGACGAGCCCCGAAGGGGCCTTGTCATACTTGAACTACTCGTGTTACATCGATCCGTCCAAAGCTCGAACCAACTAACCACAAGTAACGGCAATAGGCATCAACCAGCCGGAGACTACCACGGAGGTCGACAGCGCGTGACCGATGTATCGCAGGAACCGTACGGTGAGGACGGTGACGCACGTCCCGTCTCGCTGATCGGTGCCCGCATACCCGCGCCGACCCCACGTCCGGCCTCGACGACCCGTGGCGCGGCCCCCACCGACCCGATCCCGACACCCAGGTCCGCTACCGGCTCAGGGACCGGCAGTGCCAGCGCCGGCGCCGGCGGTGAGGACCCAGCGGGCGCAGGACGGGCGGGCGGTCGCCTGCGCCGCCGGTTGCGCGGTGGCCCGAACGACGAGGACCGCGCCGCGGTCGACGACCCCCGCCAGGCCGAGACCTTCCTCCTCCATGACACGGCAGGTCTGCTGGCCGCCGACAGCCCCATGGCCGTGATCGCCGAACAGACCGTGACCCCCGAACAGACCGAAATCCCCGAACAGACCGCGGCGCCGGCACCGGCCCCGCCGCCCCCACCGGCCGTCAACGCACGCCCGGCCGTCGACCCGGAGCCGGCCGTCAGTGGCCCGCCGGATGCCACCGACGCCCGGCCCACAGTCGTGCGCCTGGACGGCAGAAGGCGGCGCACTCATGCCGCTTCCGCGGCTGCGCCGCCAACGCGGGTACAGGCGGTTGAGCCGGCACCGTCAGCGGAGCCCGCAGAGCCCGCAGAGCCCGCGGAGCCGGTTGAGCCGGTTGAGCCGGTTGAGCCGGTTGAGCCGGCAGAGTCCGCACGTCTACCCGCGGTGGTGTCCCAACACCGGAGCAGCCAGGAGCTGTGGCCCTGGCAGGAACCGTGGGATGACGTCGCCGCGCTGGAGCCGTGGGAGGAGATCCCCATCCGGGAGTCGCTCGCGGACCGGGCCGCCGCACCGCTGCAAGGCTCCTGGCGAGTGGCGGTCACCGGGCTGACCGGCGGTTCGGGACGCACCACCGTCACCGCAATGATCGGCATGACGCTCGCAGGTGTCCGCGCTGAACCCGTGGTCGCCGTCGACCTCTCCGGTGATCTGGAGCGCACCGCGGACGCGACGGACCACGGCATGGACACCGCGTTCGGTATCCCGCTTGCGGAGCGCGCCGGCGCATGCCCGTCGGCGACCGTCAGCGACCTCGTCGCGGACGCGATCTCCTATCGGGCCCGCCGGGGTGGAGCGGCACGACCGGTCGGTGAACTCCGCTGGCTGATCAACGGTGGCACCGACGGCGCATACCCGAGTGAAGACTGCGCAGGCCTGGACGTCCTGCCTGGCTGCCGGCCGAGCGAACCCGTCGTGCCGGCAACTCCCCCGTCGGGCCGGCCACGCGCTGGCGCACCGGGTCCGGCCGGTCACACCGCAACGGCCCCGCCCGCGCTGGTGCCGGCCGGGGTACCCGGCCCGCTCACCCCCCAGGTACTCGCCTCAGCCTTCAGCACGCTGGAGTCGGCATACCCGCTCGTGCTCGTCGACGCCCCGCTCGACCCGACCTCGCCGCTGGCGTCGGTCACGCTCGGCGGAGCCGGCGTCGTCGTGCTGGTCGTGCCGGCGCTCCCCGGCGATCTCGCCGAGGCGGCAGCCGCGTTGCGCAGCTCAGGCGGTCCTCGGACGCACCCTGGCGGCCCGCCGCCAACCGTGATCGTCGCCGCAATATCGGTCCGGCGCGGCCGATGGTCGCCTCAGACCCGGTCTGCCGCGGCCAAGCTGGCTCGGCGGGTCGATGCGATGGTCCGTATTCCCTATGACGCACGGCTGGACGACACTGTTACGGAGGCAGCTCGTACCCGTCCGGGAAACAGCGCCAAGCGGGGAGACAACGCTGGTCAAGGGCAGCGCAACGCGGTGCCGATTCCGTTCTCCCGACTGCGGTGGCGCAGCCGGCGGGCGTTTCTCCGGCTGGCCGCCACCGTCGTTGACGCGTGCCGCGAGCCGGACGACATCGGCGTCGACAACAATGAGACCGACGACACAACCGCCGTTCACAGCCACGCCGTACATGATCGCAGCTCAGTTCCGGGCGTATCATCCGACGATCTGCGCGCCGACCTGAACCCAGGAAGGGAACAGCAATGATCGTTCAAGCCGCGACCGCGCAGGTAACGGTCGTCCTCGCCCAGGTCCAGATCAAGCCCGACGACACCAAAGCGCCTGGGATCAACGCGCTCAAGGATCTCGTCAACGGCCTCGCCGCGTATGCCGTGATCGCAGCCGTGGCTGCCGTGCTTCTCGGCGGCATCGCCTGGGCGCTCGGCGAGCGGATGGGCCTCGACCGCGCCTCGACGATCGGCAAGAGCGGTGTGCTCGCCGGCTTCGGGCTCGCCTTCCTCGTCGGGGCCGCGGCGGCCGTCGTCAACTTCTTCCTCGCGACCGGAGCGACCGCGTCGTCCGGCACCCCGGACCAGCCCAAGGCGCTGGACAGACCGGCTGTCGTCCGGGTCCTCGACCCCGGGGACCACGACCAGACGCCCCCGCCGTGGCCGTTCTGACCTGTTCCTGCCATCCCGACCGGCTGATATTGGGATGATGGGTCGGCTGTCGTTGCCGGAGCAGGCACGTCCATGGCTGTCACACCGAGGGAGGGGACGTTGGTCAACGAGCCTGACTGGGATTCACGCAGTCTCGTCGGCCTCCTGGCGGTAGTCGGCGCGGTGGCGATCATCATCGGCATCCTCCTCGGCCGTTACCTGCTTCCCGCATCGAAGGCACCCGTTGCCCGGTCGCCGGTCGAGCCAGTGGGAAGCGCCCGGCCCGATGCGGAGGCGTCCACCGCCGTCGTGGCAAGGCCCAGCGACAGCGGTACCAGCCAGCCCGGGACCAACCCGCCCCAGACACCCGCCGCGACACCGGCCGGGCGCGGACTGCCGGGCATGCCGACACGCACCAACGAGTTCGGGATTCCGGTCGGCTACCCCCACACCGAAGCCGGCGCCATAAGCGCCTGCGGCAACTATATTTCAGCCATCCAAGCGCCCGGAAATAGAAACGGGACAAGGATCCGGCCAATATTTGAGTCAATAGCAATCCCTACTAGCATTGAATCACTATCAAAAAAAGTTTCGGACGCAGACTTGGAACTGACGAAAAAATTCGACATCTCCTCGATAAACGATCCAAAACTTGGCTTCTTGCTTCGAGTAGTCGGGTATAAAACACTTTCGAGCAAGAATGATAACGTGACCGTCTCCGTCTGGTCCACCTCGTCTGTCGGGGTATACGGCGACAATAATCCAACGCTGTCTCCGCAAGAAAAGTGGGGCACAGATATTTGCAAGGTTTCATGGAACGGCGGCGACTGGAAGCTTTCTGACGCAAACGACGGGTCAGACGGTCCTAGTATCACAAGTAGAGAAGCAGAAGCAATCCAGCTGTTCACCTTCATAGGAAGGCCGACAACGTGAGCGCGGTGACCGCGGAAGGCGGACAGCTTCTCGCAATCGGATTCAATCCTCTCAGCGGGACCGTGGATTCCGTTTCTGAGAAGTCCGCGAGCTTCCTGGATTCGGTGGGTGCCGCGTTCGCCAACATGGCGGCTGACCTGTCGGCATCCGTGTTCAGCTTCGCCGCGCAGAAGACCGCGATCGACCTGAACCAGGACTACGTCGTCAAGAACTACAACATCGTCTTCGGCGTGGCGATCCTGGTCGTCACGGGCCTGTTCATGTGTGCCTGTATTGTCGGCGCCGTGCGCGGGGACCCGCACATTCTCGGCCGCGCTCTCGCGTCCACCGGCACCGCGATCATCGGTTCTTTTGTCGTGCTGGCTCTTCTACAGATGCTGCTTTCCGCCAGCGACGGCATCTCCGAATCGTTCGGCGACGGCGCGCCGCTGGGCGCAAGCCTGGTGGCCCAGCTTCGAGCTCTCCCCCAACAGGGCAACTTCGCTCTCGACATGGTTCTGTCGCTGCTCGTCGCGCTGTTCTCGTTCGCGCTCTTCCTGGTTCTCTACATCCGCAAGGTAGCCATCATCGCGGTTGCCGTGTTCATCCCGCTGTATCTTGCCGGGCAGCCGGCGATGTCGACCCGCAACTGGATGAAGCGAGCGGTGGAGATCATCGCCGCGCTCGTCTTCGCCAAGCCCGTCATCTATGCGATCTTCACCCTGGGCGCGAGCATTGCCAGCGACGCGACCGGGTCAGCCATGGACCAGACACTGACGATTCTCAGCGGCATTGTGATTATGGCCGCCGCGGTCTTCTCGCCACTCGCCCTCCTC